>DASVNP010000353.1:0-14384 GCA_036383775.1 Paraburkholderia sp.
CAGCTTCTGCGGCAAGGACTTCAGCAGCAGTTGCGTCTTCTCTTTCAGCATGCCGGGCACGAGCCATTCGCAGCGGCGCGCGTCGACCTGATTCAGCGCGTACAGCGGCACGGCGAGCGTCACGCCGTCGCGCGGCGAACCCGGCTCGAAGTGATAGGTGAGCGCCATCTCGACGCCCGCCATCGTCATGCGCTTCGGGAACAGATCGGTCGTGACGCCGGCGGCTTCGTGCCGCATCAGATCGTCGCGCGACAGATACAGCAGGCGCAGCTTGTCTTCCGCCTGGCCGCTCTTTTTCACCTCGTCGCGATACCAGCGCTCGAACGACGCGCCGGTATAGATGCCCTTGGGCAACGCCTGATCGTAGAAGGCAAAAATCAGTTCGTCGTCGACCAGCACGTCCTGACGGCGCGACTTGTGCTCGAGCTGCTCGATATCGGCAAGCAGCTTGCGGTTGTGCGCGAAGAACGCGAGCTTCGTATCGAACTCGCCCTCCACCAGCGCGCCGCGAATGAACAGCTCGCGCGCGCGCACCGGGTCCTGTTTGCCGAAGCTCACGCGCCGCCGGTGATAAATCGGCAAACCGTAGAGCATCGCGCGCTCGAACGCCGACACCTGCGCCGCGCGCTTTTCCCAATGCGGCTCGGAGAGCGATTTTTTAAGCAGATGCGCGCCGATCTTCTCGATCCACTCCGGTTCGATTTTCGCGATGCAGCGCGCGTACAGACGGCTCGTCTCGACGAGTTCGGCGGCCATCACCCACTTGCCCGCTTTCTTCACCAGCGCCGAGCCCGGCCACAAGTAGAACTTGATGGTGCGCGCGCCGAGGTAGTACGGCTCGTCGTCGGCTTTGAGGCCGATATTGCCGAGCAAACCGGTCAGCAGCGCGAGGTGGATCTGTTCGAAAGTCGCTTCCGCATCGTTGAGGCGCCAGCCGTGCTCGCGCACCACCGTCAGCAGTTGCGAGTGCACGTCGCGCCATTCGCGCAGACGCAGTTGCGACAGGAAGTTCTTGCGGCATTCCTCGTGCAACTGCTTGTTCGACTTCTTGTGCGCGATCGCTTCTTCGAACCAGCTCCAGATTTTCAGCCACTGCAAAAATTCGGAGCGCTCGTCCGCGAACCGGCGATGCGCCTGGTCGGCCTGCTCCTGCGCTTCGATCGGCCGGTCGCGCGGGTCCTGCACGGACAACGCGCTCGCGATGATCAGCACTTCCTTGAGCGACTGCTGATCGCGCGCGGCCAGAATCATCCGGCCGACCCGCGGATCGAGCGGCAGGCGCGCAAGTTCGCGGCCGAGCGGCGTGAGCTGGTTGTCGTCGTCGACGGCGCCCAGTTCGTTGAGCAGCTGATAGCCGTCGGCGATCGCGCGGCCCGGCGGCGGCTCGATGAACGGAAAAGTCTCGATCGCCGTCAGATGCAGCGACTTCATGCGCAGAATCACCGAGGCCAGCGACGAACGCAGAATCTCCGGATCCGTGAAGCGCACGCGGCCCTGAAAGTCGCTTTCTTCGTACAGACGAATGCACACGCCGTCCGCGACCCGGCCGCAGCGCCCTGCCCGCTGATTCGCGGCGGCCTGCGAGATCGACTCGACCTGCAGCTGCTCGACCTTGTTGCGATACGAGTAGCGCTTCACGCGTGCGAGGCCGGTGTCCACCACGTAGCGAATGCCCGGCACCGTCAGCGAGGTTTCCGCGACGTTGGTGGCCAGCACGATGCGGCGCGCGTTCGAGCTGCGGAACACGCGCTCCTGCTCGGCGGCGGACAGACGCGCGAAGAGCGGCAGAATCTCCGTATGCGGCGGATGGTGCTTGCGCAGCGCCTCGGCGGCGTCGCGAATTTCGCGCTCGCCGGGCAGAAACACCAGCACGTCGCCGGGACCTTCGCGGCACAGCTCGTCGACGGCGTCGACGATCGCTTCCATCAGATCGCGGTCGGTTTCGCGCTGGGTTTTCGGCCGCTCGCCGCGCGAGGGCGCTTGCGCAGTACCCTGCGCGGCTTTCACCGCCGGGCTGTCTTCCTCGACCGGCCGGTAGCGCACCTCGACCGGGTACAGGCGCCCGCTCACCTCGATCACCGGCGCGGGTTTGTCTTCGCTGCCGAAGTGGCGCGCGAAACGGTCCGCGTCGATCGTCGCCGAGGTCACGATCAGTTTCAGATCGGGACGCTTGACGAGAATTTCCTTCAGATAGCCGAGCAGAAAGTCGATGTTCAGGCTGCGCTCGTGCGCCTCGTCGATGATCAGCGTGTCATACGCTTTCAGCAGCGGGTCGGTCTGCGTCTCGGCGAGCAGGATACCGTCGGTCATCAGCTTGACCGATGCGCCGGCAGACAGGTTGTCGGTAAAGCGCACCTTGTAGCCGACCACTTCGCCAAACGGCGTGCCGAGTTCTTCGGCGATACGGCGGCCCGTTGCCGACGCGGCGATCCGGCGCGGCTGCGTGTGGCCGATCAGCCCTGAGCCGCCCGCGCCGAGGCCGCGCCCCAGTTCGAGGCAGATTTTCGGCAACTGGGTCGTCTTGCCGGAGCCGGTTTCGCCGCAGACGATCACGACCTGATTCTGCGCGATCGCGCGCGCGATTTCCTCGCGGCGGCCGGACACCGGCAGCGCTTCAGGATATGTGATGGGCGGAATCGGATTCGGTTCGACGGCACGCTGGACGCGCTCCGCACGCGGCGGGCGTGGCTCGCGACGTTCGGTACGTTCGGCACGTTCGGTGCCTGCGCCCTGCGGCCGATCTTTTTTCTGCGCGGACACGCGCGCGTCATCCGCGGCGCGCAAGGACTCAGGCGCCGTTTTCGGCGTGTTGCGGTTCGCGTCCTGCGCAGGGCGGCGCTGCGCATTGCCGGCCTTCGGCTGATCGGCGGAAGGCGCCGGAATATCGTTCGCCGCAGCGGGACTTTTGGGTACATTCGACATGGGGGCGCATTATAATCCCCGGCATGAATTCCCAAACTGACCTCGTCCCCGCGCCCGCGAGCGTTCCGGCCCCCGCAGAAGCGTCGGAAGAACTTGCACAGCACGCGCAATTCGTCGACTGGATGCGCTCAGTCGCCCCTTACATCCACGCGTTCCGGAACAAGACGTTCGTCGTCGGTTTCGGCGGCGAAGTGGTGCATCAGGGGCTCCTGAATGCGCTCGTCTCCGACATCGCGCTGCTGCAGGCCATGGGCATCCAGATCGTGCTGGTGCACGGCTCGCGTCCGCAGGTGGAAGAGCAGATGAGCCTGCACGGTGTGGAGTCCGAGTTCTCGCACGGCATGCGCATTACCGATGCACGCGCGCTGGAATCCGCCAAGGAAGCGGCGGGCGAAGTGCGTCTGGACATCGAGGCCGCGATCAGCCAGGGCTTGCCGAACACGCCGATGGCGCACGCGCACATCAGCGTGGTGTCCGGCAACTTCGTGACGGCGCGGCCGGTCGGCATTCTCGACGGGGTCGATTTTCAGCATACGGGCGTGGTGCGCAAGATCGACGCGGATTCGATCCGCCACTCGCTCGCGAGCCGCAAGCTGGTGCTGCTCTCGCCGCTCGGCTTCTCGCCCACCGGCGAGGCGTTCAATCTGTCCATGGAAGACGTGGCCTCCGCCGCGGCGATCGCGCTGCGCGCCGACAAGATCGTGTTCCTGACCGAAACGCCGGGACTGATGGAAGCCGGCGAAGAAGGCCAGGAACAGGAACTGATTCGCGAACTGTCGCTCGACGACGCCTACAAGCTGCATGAAAGCGGCGAAGTCACCGGCGACGCGGGCTTCTACCTGAAGCATTCCATCCGTGCCTGCCGCGGCGGCGTGGCGCGGGCGCACATCATCCCTTACGCGCTAGACGGCGGCCTGCTGCTCGAACTGTTCCTGCACGACGGCGTGGGCACGATGATCTCGTACGAGAACCTCGAAAGCCTGCGCGAAGCCACGCCGGACGACGTCGGCGGCATTCTCTCGCTGATCGAGCCGCTCGAATCGGACGGCACGCTGGTGCGGCGCGGCCGCCATCAGATCGAACGCGACATCGACCATTTCTCGGTGATCGAGCACGACGGCGTGCTGTTCGGCTGCGCGGCGCTGTATCCGTACCCGCAGGAGCGCATCGGCGAAATGGCGTGCCTCACGGTTGCGCCTGAAGCGCAAGGCACCGGCGACGGCGAGCGGCTGCTCAAGCGCATCGAGCAGCGCGCGCGGGCGCGCGGCCTGACGCGCATTTTCGTGCTCACCACGCGTACCGAACACTGGTTCCTCAAGCGCGGCTTCGTCAAAGTCACGGTCGACGACCTGCCGGAAGACCGCCGCCGCCTGTATAACTGGCAGCGCAAGTCTCTCGTGCTGATGAAACAGCTCTGAGCGGCCCCATATAAAAGCGACTGCCGCTCTAAATTGGCATTGATACATTAATCATCTTTATGGGACCGGAGTGAGTGCTGAAGCACCACCACTCCGGCCGACTAATTTTTATGGGACCGGAGTAAGTGCTAAAGCACTAACTCCGGTCGACAAAGGAGAAGCACAGCATGTCTCGTATGGTTCAATGCGCGAAGCTCGGCAAGGAAGCCGAAGGCCTCGATTTCCCGCCGCTGCCGGGCGAACTTGGCAAGCGGATCTACGAAAGCATTTCGAAGGAAGCGTGGCAAGCCTGGTTGAAGCAGCAAACCATGCTGATCAACGAAAACCGCCTGAACATGGCCGATCCGCGCGCGCGCCAATACCTGATGAAGCAGACCGAAAAGTTCTTCTTCGGCGAAGGCGCGGATACCGCGCAGGGTTACGTGCCGCCGTCGGCCTGATCGGGTTCGATCGGGGCGCTTTCGCGCCCCAGACCGCATGACCGAAATCCGCGCCGCGTGCGCGGATTTTTTTCGCCCATTCGAGCGCGCCAGCCTCCCCACGAAACTCTCCAAACGGTACATTCCAGGCCGTTTTTAAGCCTCTTTTTCAAACCGGCCGAATCCGCTCGATCCCCCGCCCCGCAAGGGATTGCGCGCCATCCCCGAGGCTCGTGCCGGACGACGGGTTTGCACGATCCTCCGTCATCGTGCTAACATGTGCATCGTTCCAACAGCAATTCACCTTCATTCGCGTTCTTTTCATTGTGGCCCGCACTGCGTGCGCCGGCCCGAATCGAACTGTTTTTATACAAGAAGGCTTGTCGGTCGTTTCTCCGTCTCATTGCAGTCTGTCGTTGCAGTCCATGAGCGGCGAATGAAGCACCGGCCTTTTTCGTTTCAAGCCTTTCAGCGGCGCATGGGCCGGCTTCCAGCCACCTGAGCGTCCTCATGCATCTGCCCCCCTTCCACGGCCACGCAGGTGCAACAGTCAGCACAATCTAGACGAGTGTTTTTTCGCGACATGTCTCGCGAGGCACGGGCGTTCTGTTTTTCATCGCGCCCAGCTCTTTCGCCCCTTGGGGCGACTCAGACGCTATCGCCTTGCTCGCGAAACGGCACTTCCAGCAACCGTGGCGGAACGTTCATGCGCATCATGAGTTTCGTCGCAGTCATTGGAGTTTTTACCTTGACCGCTTCCAGCAACGGCTTCTGGCGACACAACAAAGAAGAACAACGCCTTTCTCTCGACGACATCACCGTCGTCGACAAATCTCTCCTCAAGCGGGCCGTCGGCGCCATGGCGCTCGGCAACGCCATGGAATGGTTCGATTTCGGCGTGTACAGCTACATTGCCGTCACGCTCGGCAAAGTGTTCTTCCCGTCGTCGAGTCCGTCCGCGCAGTTGATCGCCACGTTCGGCACGTTCGCTGCGGCGTTCCTCGTGCGCCCTGTGGGCGGCATGGTGTTCGGCCCGCTGGGCGACCGCATCGGCCGTCAACGCGTGCTGGCCATGACCATGATCATGATGGCGGTCGGCACCTTCGCGATCGGCCTGATTCCAAGCTACGCGACGATCGGCATTTTCGCGCCGATGCTGCTGCTGGTGGCGCGTCTGGTGCAAGGCTTCTCGACCGGCGGCGAATACGGCGGCGCCGCGACGTTTATCGCGGAGTTTTCAACCGACAAGCGTCGCGGCTTCATGGGTAGCTTCCTCGAGTTCGGCACGCTGATCGGCTATGTGCTCGGCGCGGGTACGGTGGCCGTACTGACCGCGACGCTCTCGAACGACGCGCTGCTGTCCTGGGGCTGGCGTGTGCCGTTCCTGATCGCCGGCCCGCTGGGTCTGGTGGGTCTTTATATCCGCATGAAGCTCGAGGAAACGCCTGCGTTCAAGAAACAGGCCGAACAACGCGAAGCCGAAGACAAGGCCGCGCCGAAGCAGTCGTTGCGCCAGTTGCTCGCGCAGCAATGGAAGCCGCTGCTGCTGTGCGTCGGCCTCGTGCTGATTTTCAACGTCACCGATTACATGGCGCTCTCGTATCTGCCGAGTTATCTGTCCGCCACGCTGCACTTCAATGAAACGCACGGTCTGTTCCTCGTGCTGCTCGTGATGGTGCTGATGATGCCGATGACGCTCGCCGCCGGCCATCTGTCCGACACGATCGGCCGCAAGCCGGTCATGCTGTTCGGCTGCGTGGGTCTGCTCGCGCTGTCGATTCCCGCCCTGCTGCTGATCCGCCTGGGCACGGTGCTGCCGGTGTTCGGCGGGCTGATGATTCTCGGCGTGCTGCTGTCGTGCTTTACCGGCGTGATGCCGTCGGCGCTGCCGGCGCTCTTCCCCACCAAAATCCGCTACGGCGCGCTCGCTATCGGCTTCAATATTTCGGTGTCGCTGTTCGGCGGGACGACGCCGCTCGTCACCGCGTGGCTCGTCGACAGCACCGGCAATCTGATGATGCCCGCGTACTATCTGATGGGCGCGTCGCTGATCGGGATCGTTTCGGTAATCGCGCTGCGCGAAACCGCTCGCAAGCCGCTGCTGGGCTCGGGTCCGTGCGTGGCGACGCGTGCGGAAGCGCATGCGGTGCTGCGCGGCGAGCGTGAAGCTGCGGAACTGGACGAACGGTATGTAGCGGCGGCGACCGCACGTGCCTGAGCGCGCTGCTTGATGAGTGGCAAACGCGGGCTAGCGTAAGTCACCCGCGAGTCGCAAATAAACGGGCCGGCAGATCAAACTGCCGGCCCGTTTTTTCATGCCACTAACAAATCGAAACGCGCGCTTGCCTGCGCGCCTTCGACCGTCAATATGCCGGCGGAAATCGGCAGCTTGAAACGCCGCGGCCCGGCGCTGCCCGGGTTGGCGAACAGCACGCCGCCCCGCTCGCTGATCAAAGGTTTGTGCGAGTGTCCGGTCACCACCACGTCGATGCCTTCGCTGCGCGGATCGGCGCCCACATCCGCGATATCGTGCACGACGAGAATCGTCACCTGCTGCACGGTCAATCTGGTCTGCGTTGGCAGCGACGCCGCCCAGTCGCCGGTGTCGTTGTTGCCGCGCACCGCCGTGACCGGCGCGATCCGCGCAAGCGTTTCGAGCACTGCCTGATTGCAGATATCGCCCGCATGAACGATCGCGTCGCAACCGGCGAGATACTGCAAGGCTTCGGGACGCACGAGATTGTGCGTATCGGAGATCAGTCCGATACGGGTGGCCGGAGATGGTGGCGTGCGCGTGGTCATGATGCGAGTATCGGCCAAACGGCCTCAGTCAGCTTGCGGCTGCCCGGCGGCCGCAGGGGGCGCACGCGGCGCATCTGGCGCCGGCCGCTTCGCGAGAAGCATCCGTTTGGTTGCGCCATGCACCCCGATCGAGACCAGAGCCGCGCACGCGAAGCTCAGCCACACACCGTAGCGCGGCAGCATCGTCGCGGTCACCGCAAAGAAGGCGGCGAACGAGGCGCGGCCGATCACCATGCCGCGCGCGAGCAACGCCACGAAGTCCGCACCGTGCGCCCGCTGCGCCGATACCGCAAGCACGATGCCGAGCAACGGAAACACCGAAAGCAGGCCGCTCCAGGTGGCGCCCATCGAGGCGGACAGCGTGGTGACCGCGACCGTCAGCAGCGCACCGGCGAGCATGCGCACGGCAAGATCGCCGAGGCCGAGACGCGTCGCCGGCACGTGCCCCGCCACGCGCGGCAGGCCGCTTTGCGACACGAGTACGGCGAGACAAGCCGCCGCCACGGCCCATGCGAGACCGCCTGGCAGATACGCGAGCAACAGCGCCACGCCCACCCATCCGGCCATGCCGACGGCCAACGCGAGCGGCCACGCGCCGCGCCGGCAGGTCCACGCATACGCAAAATTGAAGGCTTCCGACGCGGCAATCGCCGCGATCGATGCCGCCGATGCCTGCGCCGCGAACGCCGGGCCGCGCTCGAGCGCAAGCAGCAGTACGATCGGCCCGGAGACGACCGGCAGCCCGGCCAGCCACCCCGCCACCGACGGCCCCCATACGCGCCCCGCCACCGTCAGCGCGGCCAGAAACGCCGGCACCAAGGCGAGTTTGAGAGTGAGCAGCACGCCTAGGCTTCCAGCAAGTGTTCGATGCGCCGGTCCGGCACCAGCCACCACGCGGCGGCGAGCGTATAGAGCGCCACCGAGCCCCACGGCACGACGAAGGCAAGCGCAATACCCGCCAGATAGATCACGACCGAGACCTTGCCTTTGAAGTCGTTGCCCACCGCGCGGGCGATGGTGGAGTCCCGCCCATGCTCGCGGATCAGCGTACGTGTCAGGATGAAATACGCGATCGCCGACATGAACAGAACGGCGCCGTACATGGCCATCGGCCACGAGGCCAGATGGTTGCGGCCGGCCCAATGCGTGACGGCCGGCAGCAGCGAGAGCCAGAAGAGCAGATGTAGGTTGGCCCACAGCACCGCGCCGTTGACCTTCTGCACCGCATGGAACAGGTGATGATGATTGTTCCAGTAGATGCCGACATAGATGAAGCTCAGCACGTACGCGCAGAACACCGGGAATACCGGACGCAGCGCGGCGAAGTCGAAGCCGTCCGGCACCTTCAGTTCCAGCACCATGATCGTGATGATGATGGCGATCACGCCATCGCTGAAGGCTTCGAGCCGTCCCTTGCCCATCGGTTGGGTTCCTGATGATGAATGCGGTTGCGCGCACAACCCGCCCGCGCCTCGCAGGCGACCCGCGCCGCTGCCGATTATCCGCGATGCCGCGACGCTTTGTCGATGCGCGGCGCCGGCGGGCGGGCAATCACCCCGGCCCGGCTTCCGGGTAATAAACCGCGAGCCACACGCTCGGCTCCTCGCCGCTCGTCCACGCCACCCGGTGCCGGCAACGCGCTTCGATCAGCACATGATCGCCAGACTTCAGCAGATGCAGCTTGGGGTCACCTTCGAATTCAAGCGCGGCCGCGCCGCTCAGCAGCACGACCCACTCGGCGCGCGGACTGTCGTACCAGAATCCCGGCGGGCTGGCGTGCCCCATCGAAACGATCCGCTCGATAGTCACGCCGCCCTGCTCGACTAACGCGTCGACCTGCTCGCCGGGACCGACCGGCACGCCCGGGTCGAACACGGGGTCGAACAGATTGCCGCTTCTGATTGCGTGCTTCATCGCAGGTGCTCCACTCGTACCGCTTGCTCCGCTTGTACCTCCGCTTGTACCCCCGCTGCACCCATCCCTCACTTCATGGGCTTGAGCCCGTCGAGCAAGGTCGGCACCAGCTCGCTGATGGTCGGATGGACATGCATCGCGTACTGCAAGGTCGGATACGGCGCGCCCGCCGTCATGATGTCGATGAACGTGTGAATCGCCTCATCGCCTTCAATGCCGTGTATCCCCGCGCCGAGAATCTGCTTGCTCTGTGCGTCGACCAGCACCTTCATGAAGCCGTCGGTTTCGCCGCGTTCACGCGCGCGGCCCACGCGCGACATTGGCATGGTGGCGATCAGCGCGTCACGGCCGGATTGGCGCACCTCGGTCTCCGAGAGCCCGACGCGCGCGAGCGGCGGATCGACGAACACGGCATACGCCATGATTCGCGTATCGGCCGTGCGCGCGCCGCCGCCGAGCAGATTGGCCGTGACGATCTGATAATCGTCGTACGAGGTATGGGTGAACGCACCACGTCCGTTGACGTCGCCAATCGCCCACACGCCCGGCACGTTGGTGCGCAACTGACCGTCGACGGGAATCGTGCCGTGCTTGTCCGTCGCGATGCCCGCGGCGGCGAGACCGAGGTCGTCCGTATTCGGCACCCGGCCGGTCGCGAACAGCAGATGCGATCCTTCGAGCGCCGGCACGTTCTGCTCGAAACCGATACACACTTCATGCTCATGATGCGGATGCGGTTCGACGCGTGAAGGCTGCACGCCGAAGTGGAACGCCACGCCCTCGCGGGCGAGCACCTTCTGCACCGATTCGGCAAAATCGGCGTCCTCGCGGGTGAGCACGCGCTCGCCGCGCACCAGCACGCTCACCTGACTGCCGAAGCGGCGAAAGATCTGCGCGAATTCGAGCGCGATATAGCTGCTGCCGACAATCACCAGATGACTCGGCAATTCCGTCAGTTCGAGCAGATTGGAGTTGGTGTAGTAGCGAATCCGCTCGAGGCCCTCGAGCGGCGGCACGACGGCGCGCGTGCCGGTGTTGATGAAAATTTCGTCGGCGCTGATTTCTTCGAGTACGCCGCTGTCCGGCCCAAGGACAGAGAGCGCATGGGCGCCGGTAAAGCGCGCGTGGCCTTTGAACACGCTGACATTCTTCGCGCCGCGCAGCCATTTTTCGACGCCGTCGCGCGACTGCCCGATGATTCTGTCCTTACGCGCCTTGACCGCCGCCAGATCGACGCTGACCGCGCCGCCCACCTGCACGCCGAGTTCGGCGGCATGGCGCGCCACATGCGCGGCGCGGGCACTGGCAACATAGGATTTGGTCGGCGTGCAGCCGACGTTCACGCAGGTGCCGCCGAAGGCCCCGCGCTCTATCACCGCGGTCTTTCGGCCGCTTTCACCAAGCCGTACAGCCAGCGGCGCGCCGCCTTGTCCCGTCCCAATTACGACTGCGTCGAAGTGCTGTGGCATGGCGACTCTCCCAAGGCTGGGGTGCAGGTCGTAGCATCTTACCCTCAGTGCCTCGTGGCGCCATGCCGTGATGCCTGTTGTTGGCGGCTGTTGCCGATGTATTGCCGGTGTATTGCCGATGAGCTCCGGT
Source organism: Paraburkholderia sp. (assembly GCA_036383775.1). Taxonomy (GTDB): domain Bacteria; phylum Pseudomonadota; class Gammaproteobacteria; order Burkholderiales; family Burkholderiaceae; genus Paraburkholderia. The sequence goes on from DASVNP010000353.1 coordinate 11,075, forward strand.
TGCGCTCAGGCGTGGCAATGCGCGGCGCAGATCAATTCGCGCGAGCGTTGCAGCGCGGCCTGTGCGCCGCGCGCCGCCATCACCCAGCCGACCTGGCCGAGGTTGAAGTCCTGCGACACCATCACTTGCATGAGGGCCACCATCGGCAGAACCACCGACGGCCGGTAAAGCTGATCTCTGATTACGTCTGGCATGACGGCTCCCGTCGCACGGTGCCGCAACGGCCACGCGCTCAAACTACATTTCGATGGGAGAATTTTAGGGAGACCGCGGTTGCGGATAAATACCGCTAACGCGAAGGCAGTTGTTCGCCAACTTGAACAATCGCAACCACGAGCGGACGCGCGGCACACGCCGTAGGCCCGGATTCGCAAGCCTGACAAGGGTTCCACGCCAAACGGCCGGGGCCGCCCGCGCGGCCGGGACGGTGCGCCCCGGGTGCCGCCGCTAAGGCACCACGGTCAGGATGCCGCGGTCACGCCGAGCCGCGCGTCGCTCAAACCACGCGCATAGGCGCTCGCGCCGACCGGCCGGCTATACAGATAGCCCTGCTGCTTGTCGCAGTCTATCGTCCGCAAAAACGCCGCCTGCTCCGCGGTTTCCACGCCCTCGGCGGTCACGTTCATACCGAGCGAGTGCGCCATGGCCACCACCGCCTGCGTAATCGCAATCGAATCGCGATGATCCGGCAAACCCGCGACAAACGACCGGTCGATCTTCAGGTTATGCAGCGGAAAGCGCTTCAGATACGTCAGCGACGAATAACCGGTGCCGAAATCGTCGACGGAAATGCGCACGCCCATGGCGTTCAATGCGCTCAGCATCGGCAAGACCGTTTCGCTGTCGCTCATGAGCAGCCGTTCGGTGATCTCCAACTCCAGCGCCGCCGGCTCGAGCCCGGACTGCGCGAGATAGCGCCCGATCCGCTCCACCATGCCGTCGTTGAACTGCCGCGGCGACAGATTCACCGCGACAATCAGGTCCGGCGCGAGGGTGCGCCGCCATTGCGCCACCTGCGCGCAAGCCCGCGCCAGCACGAAGTCGCCGATTTCGACGATCAGGCCCGCGTCTTCGGCCACCGGGATGAATTCCGCCGGCGACACATTGCCCAGTTCACTGTTGTACCAGCGCAGCAGCGCTTCCGCACCAATCGTACGGCCCGTGTGGCTCTCGACGATCGGCTGGTACACGAGGCTCAGCTCGTTCGCGGCGAGCGCGCGCCGCAGCGATTGTTCGATCGTGAAGCGGCGCTGCAGATGCCGGTTCAGCTCGGCGGTGAAAAACTGGAAGTTGTTTCGGCCGCGCTGCTTGGCGTGATACATCGCCGAATCGGCGTTGCGCATCAGCGTGGCAACGTCCTGGCCGTCTTCGGGAAAGAGGCTGATACCGATCGACGCGCCCAGGTAGTACTCGTTGTCCGCCACCGCGAACGGCACCGCGATCATATCGAGAATACGGCGCGCGAGGCCGATCAGATGCCCGGTGCTTTCATAAGCGCAGACCACGATGACGAACTCGTCGCCGCCCACGCGCGCGAGCGTGTCGCCGGGCGAGATACACGTGGAAAGCCGCTCCGCCACGCTGCGCAGCAACGAATCGCCTGCCTCATGACCTGCGGTGTCGTTGACTTTCTTGAAACCGTCCAGATCGACGAACAGCACGCCGACGTTGGCCAGTTCGCCCATGCGGCAACCTTCGCCCCCCATGAACAGATCGTGCATCCGCTCGGTCAGATAAGCGCGGTTGTAGAGGCCGGTGAGCGAATCGCGGGTGGCGAGGAATTTGAGCTGCCGTTGCGCTTCGCGCACCGGTCCGATGTCAGTGAACGAGATCAGGACCGAATCCGGTTCGCTCTCGCCCGGCTTGACGATCGGCACGACGTTCTCAGTGATCCAGACAATATCGCCACCAATCAGCTCCACACCGATCGTGACACCCTGCACGGGCTTGCCGGTGGCCAGCACCTGGGCCGTCGGATGCTCGTCATCGGGCACGAGCGAGCCGTCCTCGTGATAGGCGCGCAGCATCACCGTATGAATATGGCGGCCGATAATTTGCGGAGGCGCGCGCAGGATACGCTGCGCGCTGGGATTGCAGGCCAGCACCACGCCCGAGCGCGACTGCACGACGATACCCTCGATCAGGTGATCGACCACCATCCGGTGATGTTCCTCGCTGTGCACGAGGCGCTGCGCCATCGCATCCTGGTGAACCGCAAGGCCTACACTGCGGCCGATGTCGCGCATCATGGTCTCTTCCTCTGCACTCGGCCGGCGCGCGGTGCTGTAATAGACGCCGAACGCGCCGAGCACGGCGCCGGAATCGTTTTCAAAGGGCACCGACCAGCAGGCCCGCAGGCCAAGCGGCAAGGCAAGATGCCGGTAATCCGCCCATAGCGGATCCGTTTCGATATCTTCGACGACCACGAGGCGCCGCTCATACATCGCGGTGCCGCACGACCCCGCTCGCGGACCGATCGCGAGGCCGCCGATCGCCGCGCTGTAATCAGGCGGCAACGATGGCGCGCCACCCACCTTGATATGCACGCCGTCCGGTTCGAGCAGCAGGATCGAACACAGCGCACCGCCCCCAAGCAGCGCTTCCGCGCGGCGGCATACCTCGTCCAGCAGTTCCGGCAGCGGCGTGTTGCGAGTGATCAGCCGCAACACCGTCCGCTCCGACGCCCGCACACCCTCGGCCAGATTCGGCCCGTAGCGGGCGCCCTCGGACGCCGCTCTCATCGTCTTATCTGATGTCGCTTTGCTAGTCATATATGCGCCCCCTAACTCGACATCGGCCAATTAGTGTACGCGGCACACGGGGGTTTACGCGAGGTGCCCGCGCCATATTCGCAACACCTGGCAATTGCAGGGGCCGCTTGCCATATTTCCCCTCAAATTGTTCGTGTACCCTAGCTGCGCTCCTCGCAGGCAGCGGCTGAACCTTACGCGTGTGAAGGCGGCCTGTCACGATTGCCGGCGTTATTGCCCGCCGCGCTGGTCGGGCGGGCGTCCACCGCCGCCACCGCCACCGCCACCACCGCTATTTCCACCGCCCGGTGGACGGCCACCCCCGCCTGGTGGCGGACCGCCCGGCGGCCTTCCTCCCGCATTCCCCGGCGGCGGACCGCCCGGTGGACGGCCACCTGCATTCCCCGGTGGCGGACCACCCGGCGGGCGGCCACCTGCATTCCCCGGTGGCGGGCCACCCGGTGGACGGCCACCTGCATTCCCCGGTGGCGGGCCACCCGGCGGACGCCCTCCCGCATGCCCCGGTGGGGGACCGCCCGGCGGCCGTCCGGCACCAGGTC
>DASVNP010000354.1:0-5572 GCA_036383775.1 Paraburkholderia sp.
ACTTCGGTTCGGTGCCGTTTTTCTTTGGGCCTCGATTTTTCTTGCTGTATCTTCAAACCTTTAACGTTCAATTCGATTCATGCGCTACTGGCTAATGAAGTCCGAACCGGACGAAGCAAGCATCGACCATCTCGCCCAGGCGCCGCACCATACGCTGCCGTGGACCGGCGTGCGCAACTATCAGGCGCGCAACTTCATGCGCGACATGATGCAGGTCGGCGACGGTGTGCTGTTCTATCACTCGAGTTGCCCGGAGCCGGGCATTGCAGGGCTCGCGGAGGTATCGTCCACCGCGCATCCGGACCCCACTCAATTCGATAAGAAGAGCCCTTACTACGACCCAAAGTCGTCGCAGGAAACGCCGCGTTGGCTGCTCGTCGACGTGGTGTTCAAGAAGAAGATCCCCTTGATTCCGCTGGCGGCGCTGCGCGAGCATGAGGAATTGAAGGACATGCGTGTGCTCGTCAAAGGCAACCGCCTGTCGATCACACCCGTGACCGAAGCTGAATGGCGTTTCATCACCAAACGTCTTGTTTAAAGTTGCATACGCGCATGTGACCTGTTGCCGCTTGTGTCACGCGCAAGTCTGTGCGCCGATGAACACAAACGTTCAGCAAACGTCAAATTAGGGAACCAAGCTCAGGTTACAAGCGCCTAACGGACTCGCAAACGTTGTGCCATTGCACGGCGTTCGCTCCAATCGTGCACAACCTGTTCAAGCAAGGAGTCCAAGAATGACGAAAAACACCGCACGTGCACTCGCGCTCGCTCTCGTATGCGCCGCGCCTGCCGCGCTCGCGCTGACGCCGGCCATGGCCCGCGCGCAGGGCGTGACGCAATATCAGCCCGCGGGCGTGCTGTCGCTGAATGCGCAGGCAAGCTCGGAAGTGCCGCAAGACGTCGTCGATATCACACTGTTTTATGAGCAGGAAGCGAGTGATCCGTCCGTGCTCACCTCCACGCTGAATCAGCGCGCCGATTCGGCGCTGCAAAAAGCCAAGGGCGTGAACGGCGTAACGGCTCGCACTGGCTCCTTCTCGATCTATCCGTCCACCGATCGTGACGGCCGCATTTCCGCATGGCGCGGCCGTACTGAAATTGTGCTTGAATCGCACGACTTCGCCGCGGCATCGAAACTCGCGGGCCAGATGGCATCGATCATGCAGGTCGGCAACGTGCAGTTTTCGTTGTCGCCGGAAGCGCAGCGTGCAGCGGAGCAGAAGCTCACCGGTGAAGCCATCAAGTCGTTCCGTGAGCAAGCCGCTTCGTCGGCGCAGGCCTTCGGCTACAGCGGCTATTCGATTCGCGAGGTCAACGTTGGGCACAACGGCGTCATGCCGCGTCCCATGATGATGATGAGCGCACGCGCAATGGGCGCCGATGCGAAGGCATCCGCGCCGGTGCCGATTGAAGGTGGCACGTCGACTGTCACGGTCAATGTGTCGGGCTCGGTGCAGATGAAGTAACGCGTTTTACACCAGACGTCCCGCTGTAAAAGAAAAAGCCACGGCACGCCGTGGCTTTTTTTGTTGGCTTCTCACTACGATAAAACGTAGCGCTCAGTTTGCGCCGACTGGCTGCGCCGGTTCACGCCGCGCACGGCGATAGGACCACACCAGAATCCCAATGCCGACGAGGATCATGGGCAGCGAGAGCCATTGGCCCATCGAGAGACCCATTGCCAGAAGCCCAAGGAAGTCATCCGGCTCACGTGCGAATTCCACCGTGAAACGTGCGAGGCCATAGCCGATCAGGAACACCGCGGAAATCGCGCCCAACGGCTTGGGTTTGCGTGAGAAGAAGAACAGCACGAAGAACAGCGCCACGCCTTCCAGCGCGATCTCATACAACTCCGACGGATGACGCGGCAGCATGTGATATTGCGCGAACACTTCGTTCAGATGCCATTGTGCGGCCAGTTGCGGATGAGTGGTGAGCCACGTGGCGTCGTCCGGCGCGGCGCCCGGAAACAGCATCGCCCAGGGCGCTGACGGATCGGTTACGCGGCCCCACAACTCGCCGTTGATAAAGTTGCCGAGGCGCCCTGCCGCGAGCCCGGTCGGCACCATCGGCGCGACGAAATCGGTGACCTGCAGCCACGAGCGCATGCGCTGATAGGCGAACAGCACCATTGCCAGCGTGACGCCAAGGAAGCCGCCGTGAAACGACATCCCGCCTTCCCACACCTTGAAGATGTCGAGCGGATGCGCGAAGTAAAAGCTCGCCTTATAGAACAGCACGTAGCCGAGCCGGCCGCCGAGGATCGTACCGAGCACGCCGTAAAACAGCATGTCGTCGATATCTTTAGCGGTCCAGCCTTGCGCGGCGACGTACGGCAAACGCAGCCGCAAGCGGCCGACGACGATCGCCGCGATGAACGCAACGAGGTACATCAGTCCATACCAGCGCACAGCAAGCGGCCCCAGATGAATGGCAATGGGGTCGAAATTCGGGTGAATGAGCATCGTGTTGTTATGGGCAGTTCAGGTTCAGAAGCGGATTTCTAGTCGAGTTTCAAGTAGCGGCCGGCGGTGTGCGCATCATGCGGCGCATGCGTTGGACGGTTCCGTTTGCAATGCGTTCGCGGCAACGGCTCACCTGAGCTCGCCTAAGCACGAGGCGCCGCGAACGGCGCCTCCATGGTGGCCGCGTGCGCCCGCACGATCTCGATGAAGCCGGCCAGCACCGGACTCACCTCCGCCGTGCGCCAGACCAACCCCGTTTCGATCGCCGGCACCGATTCGGCGAGCGGCCGGTACACGACACCCGTGCGGCGCAGATTACGCAACGATTGCGGCACCAGTGCGACGCCCATCCCGGCCGACACAAGGCTCACGATCGTCTGCATCTGGATCGCCTCTTGGCCAACCCGCGGCGCCAGCCCCGCCACGCCGTAGCAATCCATAATGATGTCATAAAAGCCTGGCGCCAGACGTCTTGGGAAGATCACGAGCGGCTCCTCGGCGACGTCGCGCAGGCTGATGGGCGTGTCCAGCCACTCCGCGTGCGAGTCAGCCACGGAGCCGGCGGCGCTGCCCACACGCTTCGCCATATCCGTCGACATCGCGATCACCAGCGGCTCGCGAGCGATCGGCAACCACGAGAGCTGGGTGGCATGCCGCAACGGCAGCGGCGCGATCACGAGGCCCGCGTCGATGCGCCCGGCCACCAGTTCGTCGACCTGCACGTCGCTGGTGGCTTCGGTCAGTTCGAGGCGCACCCGGGGATGGCGCGCGCCGAAATCGCGCAGCAGCAACGGCAGCAGGCCGTAATCGGCCGTCGAGACAAAAGCCAGCGACAGCGCCCCGGCCTCGCCTCGGGCGAGGCTCTGCGCCAGCGGCCGCAGCCCTTCGGCGCTCGCCAGCAGGCGCTGCACCTCGGGCAACAGGTCCGCGCCCACCGGAGTCAGCTCCACCGAGCGCTTGGTCCGCGCGAACAGCTCGACGCCGAGCGTTTCCTCCAGCGCCCGAATCGCCTGCGACAACGGCGGCTGCGTCATGGAAAGACGCACGGCCGCCCGCCCGAAGTGCTTTTCTTCGGCGACAGTCACGAAATAGCGCAATTGGCGCAGGTCAGGAATCGCAGGCAGCATGATTAATACATTTTACGACCTAATAGAGCCTGAATAATATATTGGACACGCGCTTCGCAAAACTGCACCCTTGCGCAACGCGTCGGAACTACACTGAACTGACCTGAACCGCCGTATCGGCCGACGCCGCCGACGCCGCCGGTAAGACATTGGCAGCGTCAGCCCAGCCTCTGCCGCAGCACCTGAGTCCCGCACACGCAGCACGGATCAAAACAAAACAGATTGGAGTCCCCCATGGCATACAACCGTCGTTCCAAGAACATCACGCAAGGCGTGGCGCGCTCACCGAACCGCTCGATGTACTACGCACTCGGCTACGAAAAGGCCGATTTCGACAAGCCGATGATCGGCATCGCCAACGGCCACTCGACCATCACGCCGTGTAACGCCGGCCTGCAGCGTCTGGCCGACGCAGCGGTCGCCGCGGTCAAGGGCGCCGACGCAAATCCGCAGATCTTCGGCACGCCGACGATTTCGGACGGCATGTCGATGGGCACCGAAGGCATGAAGTACTCGCTCGTGTCGCGCGAAGTCATCTCCGACTGTATCGAGACGTGCGTGCAAGGCCAATGGATGGACGGCGTGGTGGTGATCGGCGGCTGCGACAAGAACATGCCGGGCGGCATGATCGGCATGCTGCGCACCAACGTGCCGAGCATCTACGTGTATGGCGGGACGATCCGTCCGGGCAACTGGAAGGGCACTGACCTCACCATCGTGTCGTCGTTCGAAGCCGTGGGCGAATTCACGGCCGGCCGGATGTCGCAGGAAGATTTCGAAGGGGTCGAAAAGAACGCGTGCCCGTCCACGGGTTCGTGCGGCGGCATGTACACCGCCAACACGATGAGCTCGTCGTTCGAAGCGCTGGGCATGTCGCTGTTCTATTCGTCGACGATGGCCAATCCGGACCAGGAAAAGGTCGACTCGGCGGCCGAATCGGCACGCGTGCTGGTCGAAGCGGTCAAGAAAGATCTGAAGCCGCGCGACATCGTCACGAAGAAGGCGATCGAAAACGCCGTGGCCGTGCTGATGGCCACGGGCGGCTCGACCAACGCCGTGCTGCACTTCCTCGCCATCGCCCACGCGGCTGAAGTGGAATGGACCATCGAAGACTTCGAGCGCATGCGCAAGAAAGTGCCGGTAATCTGCAACCTGAAGCCGTCGGGCCAGTTCGTGGCGACCGATCTGCATAAGGCCGGCGGCATTCCGCAAGTCATGAAGATCCTGCTCGACGCAGGCCTGTTGCACGGCGATTGCATGACGATCACGGGCAAGACGATCGCCGAAGAACTGAAGGACGTGCCGAGCAAGCCGCGCGCCGACCAGCAGGTGATTTTCCCGATCGAGCAGGCGCTGTACAAGGAAGGCCATCTGGCGATCCTGAAGGGCAACCTGGCCGTTGACGGCGCCGTCGCCAAGATCACCGGTCTGAAGAACCCGGTCATCACCGGCCCGGCCCGCGTGTTCGACGACGAGCAAAGCGCGCTCGAAGCGATTCTGGCCGACAAGATCGTTGCCGGCGACGTGGTCGTGCTGCGCTACCTCGGCCCGAAGGGCGGCCCCGGCATGCCGGAAATGCTCGCGCCTACATCCGCAATCATCGGTAAGGGACTCGGCGAAAGCGTCGGCCTGATTACCGACGGCCGCTTCTCGGGCGGCACCTGGGGCATGGTGGTCGGCCACGTCGCCCCTGAAGCGTTTGTGGGCGGCACGATCGCGTTCGTGCAGGAAGGCGACTCGATCACGATCGACGCGCACAAGCTGCTCCTACAACTGAACATCGACGACGCCGAACTGGAACGCCGCCGCGCAGCATGGCAGCAACCGAAGCCGCGCTACACGCGTGGCGTGATGGCGAAGTACTTCGCGTTGGCACAGCCGGCCAACAAGGGGGCGATAACGGGCTGAGCGACGGCTGGGCTACGGTTGGCGTGGGGAACGCAAGTCGCCCGGAATCGCGGCGACCGGCCTCTGAGAAGG
>DASVNP010000355.1:0-20536 GCA_036383775.1 Paraburkholderia sp.
GAGGATCGAGTTCACGTACCAGCCCGACGCCTTGGCGCGGACCATCGACACGTTCACGTGATGGCGCGTGAACGACGAGGTCTTCACTCGGATGCCCTTGGCGAGGCCGTCTTCACCCAGGTAAGCGCCCCACGGCCAGGCGGCGATCGCCACGTGGATGGTGTTGCCCTTGGCCGACACGCCGAGCTTTTCCGAGCCGACCCAGATGATCGGGCGCAGGTAGCAGGATTCGAGCTTGTTCTGGCGCACCACTTCGCATTGCGCCGCGGCCAGCGTTTCGTGGTCGAACGGCACGTTCATCTGGAAAATCTTGGCCGAGTTCAACAGACGCTTGGTGTGTTCCTGCAGGCGGAAAATCGCGGTGCCGCCGTCTGCCGTCTTGTAGGCGCGCACGCCTTCAAATACGCCCATGCCGTAGTGCAGCGTGTGGGTAAGCACGTGGATCTTGGCATCGCGCCACTCGATGAGCTTGCCATCCATCCAGATCTTGCCGTCGCGGTCGGCCATTGACATACGATTCTCCAGCAGGTGCGTTTGTGAATGCCCCCAAACCCGTCGCTTCGCGTCAGGCCCCCGAGGGGACAAGAAAACCTGGAGCGGCCCGGTATTTTCTTGCGAGGTGGTGCGAAGGCCGTCATTTTAGCGTCTTTTGCACCTGGAACGGGCGTTTGGCCGCATCCCGGACGCTATAATCCAGCACTCGCATAATTCAAATCCGGATGCGCCAGCGGGTGCTTGACGACCTGGCGCCGACTTCGCTTCGTAGCGGCGCCCCTCTTCAGGCGCTGTTCGTCCTGTTCAGCCTCATGCTCGCTCGTCTGTCCGATACCGATCGCCGTTCCTTCAGTGAGGGCGCGCGCGCCTATTCGCCCACGCTGATGGCGATTTTCTCCTGGGGGCTCGTGACCGGCATTGCGATGAGCAAATCGGTGCTGACGGTGCCGCAGGCGCTTGCCATGTCGCTGCTGTGCTACGCCGGCTCGTCGCAACTGGCGGTGCTGCCGCTGCTCGCCGCCAAGCTGCCGATATGGACCGTGCTGCTCACGGCCGCGATGGTCAATACGCGCTTCGTGATCTTCAGCGTCGGTCTCGCGCCGCACTTTTCCTATCTGCCGATGTGGCGCCGCATCGTGCTCGGCTATTTCAACGGCGACGTGATCTATCTGCTGTTCCAGAAAAAAAGCTTCACCACAGGCTATGTGCCGGGCAAGGAGGCGTACTTCTGGGGCATGGCGGTGTGCAGCTGGCTGTCGTGGCAGGTGTCGTCGATTGCCGGCATTCTGCTGGCGAGCCTGATTCCGGACAACTGGGGGCTCGCGCTGGCGGGCACGCTGGCGCTGCTGCCCATCATGGTCTCGGCGATCGCGACGCGCTCGACTCTCGTCGCATGCAGCATTGCGGGCCTGGTGTCGCTGCTCGCGTTCGACCTGCCGTACCGGCTCGCGCTGCCGCTCGCGGTGATTGCGGCGATCATCGCCGGCAGCGCCACGGACCTGATGGTCGAGCGCGCCGACTTGCGCCGCATCCGCAACAGCGCCGGAGATTCCCCATGACTGCCACGCAGATCTGGATCGCCATTATCGGCATGACCTTCGTCACCGCCGTGACACGCGCCATGTTTCTAATCGGCGGCGAGCGCACCGTTTTGCCGGAGCGCGTGCAGCGGATGCTGCGCTACGCGCCGGCCGCGGCGCTTGCCGCCGTGGTTCTGCCCGATGTGCTGGCGACGCCGGCCGGCCTCTCGTTCGCGCTGTCGAACCACGAGTTTTACGCATCGCTGTCCGGTCTGGCGTGGTTTTTGTGGCGGCGCACCATGCTGGGCACGATTGTCGTCGGAATGGTCGTGTTCACGCTGTTGCGCCTCTTCATGTGATTGGAAGAGCCGGAAATGTTGCGCTGCGGCATGCGCCGCGCATCCTTCAAATACGGGACATTCGCCCGGTCGCGGGTCAGAAGGTACTGTGGATCAGTTAAAATGGTCGTTTCCGGGATAACCGCGCAGCTGCAAGGCGCGCGAGCCGCGGCCTCGCCGCCGGCGCCCGAGCCCGATTCAGCGGAGCCGTTGCTGTGCCCAAGCGCTGGAGTTCACCGCGCTGAAGGCCGCGCGCGCCGTCCGTCACCGCCTTCTCATCAACTCGCACATACACGCCCATGAACAAGGTATTGCGTCTCTCCGATCTGATCGCCGAAGGCAAGCTATCCGGCAAACGCGTGTTCATCCGCGCCGATCTGAACGTGCCGCAGGACGATCAAGGCAACATCACCGAAGACACCCGTATCCGCGCGTCCGTGCCGGCCGTCAAGGCCGCGCTCGACGCAGGCGCGGCCGTGATGGTCACGTCGCACCTGGGCCGCCCGACCGAAGGCGAATTCAAGCCGGAAGATTCGCTCGCGCCGGTCGCGAAGCGTCTGGCCGAACTGCTCGGTCGCGACGTGCCGCTGGTGGCGAACTGGGTCGAAAACGGCGTGACGGTTGCGCCGGGCTCGGTCGTGCTGCTGGAAAACTGCCGCGTCAACAAGGGCGAAAAGAAAGATTCCGACGAGCTCGCGCAAAAAATGGCGAAGCTTTGCGACGTCTACGTGAACGATGCATTCGGCACCGCGCACCGCGCTGAAGCCACCACCCATGGCATCGCCAAATACGCGCCCATCGCGTGCGCCGGCCCGCTGCTGGCCGCCGAACTCGAAGCGCTCGGCAAGGCGCTGGGTGCGCCGAAGCGTCCGCTGGTGGCGATCGTCGCCGGTTCGAAGGTGTCGACCAAGCTGACCATTCTGAAGTCGCTCGCCGACAAGGTCGATCAACTGATCGTGGGCGGCGGCATCGCCAATACGTTCATGCTGGCCGCCGGCCTGAAGATCGGCAAGTCGCTCGCCGAAGCCGATCTGGTGAACGAAGCCAAAGCCATCATCGACGCCGCGAAAGCGCGCGGCGCCTCGGTGCCGATCCCGACCGACGTGGTTACCGCCAAAGAGTTCTCGCCCACTGCCAAGGCCGAAATCAAGGCCGTCGCCGACGTTCAAGACGACGACATGATCCTCGACATCGGACCGGAAACGGCCCGCGTGCTCGCCGCGCAGCTGGAAAAGGCCGGCACGATCGTGTGGAACGGCCCGGTCGGCGTGTTCGAATTCGACCAGTTCGGCAACGGCACGAAGACGCTCGCTGATGCGATCGCCAAGTCGTCGGCGTTCTCGATTGCCGGCGGCGGCGATACGCTCGCGGCGATCGCCAAATACGGCATCCACGACAAGGTCAGCTATATCTCGACAGGCGGCGGCGCCTTCCTCGAGTTCCTCGAGGGCAAGAAGCTGCCGGCCGTCGAAGTGCTGGAATCGCGGGCTTAACGTGACGGCGCGCTCCCCCATGACAAAGTCTGCAAAAGCACGCGGTGCCAAGTCGCCGCGTAATACCGAAGCAGCAAAGGCGGGGGAGCGCGCAGCGCGCTCCGCGGCCTCCCCGGCTGCGGCTGACCCGACCGCGGTGAATAAAGCAGAAACGCCGCAACTCGAAGAATCGGGCTCGCCCCTCGCGCACGCGGAGTTGACCACTGCCGTCGAAGCAGCGGATTTGTCCCCGGGACAAGCCGCTGAATCGCAGGCAGAACTCGCGGACGACGAGGTCGCGCTCGCCGAACCGCCGGCACGCTCCGTGCCGGTGTCGAACACCGCCTCACCCCATAAAGCGACGCTGGCTTCAGCCGGCGCGCAGCCCCCGGCAGCAACCTTCGGTGCGCAGCCTCCGCATCCGACTCGCAGCGCTCTTTCCAGCGATCTCACCCAGACGAGGAGACTCATGCATCGCGCCACCAAGATTGTCGCTACTATCGGACCGGCTTCCAGCACGCCGGAGATCCTGCAGCAAATGATTCAGGCAGGGGCCGACGTCGTGCGGCTGAATTTTTCGCACGGCACCGCCGACGACCACCGCCAGCGCGCCGAATTCGTGCGCGAGGCGGCCCGTCATGCCGGCCGCGAAGTCGCCATCATGGCCGACCTACAAGGCCCGAAGATCCGGGTTGGTAAATTCGAAAACGGCAAGATCATGCTGGTTGCCGGCGAGCCGTTCGTTCTCGACGCCGAATGCGAGCTCGGCAACGAAAGCCGCGCCGGCCTCGACTACAAGGACCTGCCGCGCGATCTGAAGCCGGGCGACGTGCTGCTGCTCAACGACGGTCTGATCGTGCTCGACGTGGCACGCGTGATCGGCAGCGAGATCCACACGATCGTCAAGATCGGCGGCGAGCTGTCGAACAACAAGGGCATCAACCGCCAGGGCGGCGGCCTCTCGGCGCCCGCGCTGACCGCGAAGGACATGGAAGACATCCGCACGGCCATGTCGCTCGGCGTGGATTACGTGGCGGTTTCGTTCCCGAAGAACGCCACCGACATGGAAATGGCGCGCCAGCTGGCGAATATCGCCGGCGCGCCGTACGGCATCAAGCCGAAGATGATCGCCAAGGTCGAGCGCGCGGAAGCGATTCCGGCGCTGCAGGGCATTCTCGACGCCTCGGACGGCATCATGGTCGCGCGTGGCGATCTGGCCGTGGAAGTGGGCAATGCCGCAGTGCCCGCGCTGCAAAAGCGCATGATCCGCATGGCGCGCGAGTCGAACAAGTTCGTGATCACCGCGACCCAGATGATGGAGTCGATGATCCACGCGCCGGTGCCGACCCGCGCGGAAGTGTCGGACGTCGCCAACGCCGTGCTCGACGGCACGGACGCGGTGATGCTGTCGGCGGAATCGGCGGCGGGCAAGTACCCGGTGCAGACCATCGAGACGATGGCGGCGATTTGCGTCGAAGCCGAGAAGTCGGAACATTCGGAGCTGGACAAGGATTTCCTCGACCGCACGTTCACGCGCATCGACCAGTCGATCGCCATGGGCGCGTTGTTCACGGCCTACCACCTCGGCGCGAAGGCGATCGTGGCGCTGACCGAATCCGGCTCGACCGCGCTGTGGATGTCGCGTCATTCGACCCACGTGCCGATTTTCGCGCTTACGCCGCGGGTCGGCAGCGAACGGGCCATGGCGCTGTATCGCAACGTGACCTCGCTGCATCTGGACACCAATACCGACCGCGACACCGCGTTGCAACAGGCGTTGGAAACCGTGGTCCGCAAGGGCTATGCATCGCATGGCGACATGGTGGTGCTGACCGTCGGCGAGCCGATGGGCCAGGCCGGCGGCACCAATACGCTGAAGATCGTGCGGGTCGGCGAACCGTATTGATTCTGCGGTGCACCGCTCGATCGGCACAGGCTTGATCGAGCGAAGCCGGCTGTCATGCCCCGCGAGAGGCGGCGCACAGACTCCAATCGCGCATTCGGGGAAATTGCGCTTTAGAGACTGGGCGAACGGGCAGGCAGCGTGCTTCGCGTAAAATCGCCCAAAAGATGCCGACGGCACAAGAATTCGTTTCAATCTAAGGAGTTAAGCATGCCTCTCGTATCAATGCGTCAACTGCTGGACCATGCTGCGGAAAACGGCTACGGCCTCCCGGCATTCAACGTGAACAACCTGGAGCAGGTGCAGGCGATCATGGCGGCGGCCGACAAGGTCAACGCACCGGTCATCATGCAGGCATCGGCCGGCGCGCGTAAGTACGCGGGCGAGGCGTTCCTGCGCCACCTGATCGAAGCAGCGGTCGAGTCGTATCCGCACATCCCCGTCGTGATGCACCAGGATCACGGCCAGTCGCCGGCGGTCTGCATGGCGGCCATCCGTAGCGGCTTCACCAGCGTGATGATGGACGGCTCGCTCGAAGCCGACGGCAAAACGGTCGCTTCTTACGAGTACAACGTCGAAGTGTCGCGCAAGGTCGTGGAAGCGGCGCACTCGATCGGCGTCACGGTTGAAGCGGAACTGGGCGTGCTCGGTTCGCTGGAAACCATGAAGGGCGACAAGGAAGACGGCCACGGCGCTGAAGGCACGATGACCCGTGAACAGCTGCTGACCGATCCGGAGCAGGCTGCCGACTTCGTCAAGCTGACCCAGTGTGACGCACTGGCGATCGCGATCGGCACGTCGCACGGCGCGTACAAGTTCAGCAAGAAGCCCACGGGCGACATTCTGTCGATCCAGCGCATCAAGGAAATCCACCAGCGCATCCCGAACACGCACCTGGTCATGCACGGTTCGTCGTCGGTGCCGCAGGAATTGCTCGCGGAAATCCGCGAATTCGGCGGCGACATGAAGGAAACCTACGGCGTGCCGGTCGAGGAAATCCAGGAAGGCATCAAGCACGGCGTGCGCAAGGTCAACATCGACACCGACCTGCGTCTGGCAATCACCGGCGCGATCCGCCGCTACATGGCGACCAACCCGGGCAAGTTCGATCCGCGCGATTATCTGAAGCCGGCGCGCGAAGCGGCGATGAAAATCTGTATCGAGCGCTACACGCAATTCGGCTGCGAAGGCCAGGCCGGCAAGATCAAGCCGGTTTCGCTTGATAAAATCGCGGAGAAGTACAAAGCAGGCGAGCTCGCGCAAGTCGTCCGCTAAGCCGGCGCCTGGGCCGGTGCCACGTCATGCGCGTGGCCATCCGGCCAGGTTGTCGTCAGATCGCCGTTCCCGCATCATCCGGGGAACGGCGTTTCCCTTTTGTTCCGGTCACACTTTTTGCCTCACTTTTAGCGAACCACGACGATGTCTACCCTCTACGAATCCACGCTCCGCTCGCTGCCGCTGCTCGGCCGCGGTAAAGTCCGCGACAACTATGCGGTGGGCAACGACCAGTTGCTGATCGTCACGACCGACCGTCTGTCGGCGTTCGACGTCATCATGGGCGAGCCGATTCCGAATAAGGGCCGCGTGCTCAACGAAATGGCGAACTTCTGGTTCGAGAAACTGAAGCATGTGGTGCCGAATCACCTCACGGGCGTGGCGCCCGAGTCCGTGGTGGCGGCAGACGAAGTCGAGCAGGTCAAGGGCCGCGCGGTGGTCGTCAAGCGCCTCGAGCCGATCCTCGTCGAGGCAGTGGTGCGCGGCTATCTGGCCGGCAGCGGCTGGAAAGACTACCAGGCAACCGGTTCGGTGTGCGGCGTGGAACTGCCGCCGGGTCTGCAAAACGCGCAGAAACTGCCCGAGCCGATCTTCACGCCTGCCGCCAAGGCCGAAATGGGCCACCACGACGAAAACATCACGTACAACGAGATGGAGCGCCGCATCGGCACCGAACTGTCGGCCACGATCCGCGACATCTCGATCAAGCTGTACAAGGAAGCCGCGGACTACGCCGCCACGCGCGGCATCATCATCGCGGACACGAAGTTCGAATTCGGCCTCGACAACCACGGCAAGCTGTACCTGATGGACGAAGCGCTGACCGCGGACTCGTCGCGCTTCTGGCCGGCCGACCAGTATCAGGTCGGCACCAACCCGCCGTCGTTCGACAAGCAGTTCGTGCGCGACTGGCTCGAAACCCAGCCGTGGAAAAAAGAGCCGCCGGCGCCCAAGCTACCGGACGACGTCGTCACGAAAACGGGCGAGAAGTATCAGGAAGCGCTCGAGCGCCTGACCGGTCACAAGCTCGCGTAATGACGCGCGCGTGGCCTTTCCGCCGCGATCGAGACACAAGGAAGCCGTAAGATGAGTGAAGCACAAACCGCCCATACGCATGGCGCGCCGGTCGTCGGCGTGCTGATGGGCTCCAGTTCCGACTGGGAAGTCATGAAAAACGCCGTGGCGATTCTGCAGGAATTCGGCGTGCCGTACGAAGCGAAGGTCGTATCCGCGCACCGTATGCCCGACGAAATGTTCGCCTACGCTGAAAGCGCGCGCGAGCGCGGCATTCGCGCGATCATCGCGGGCGCGGGCGGCGCGGCGCATCTGCCGGGTATGCTGGCCGCCAAGACCACGGTGCCGGTGCTCGGCGTGCCGGTGGCGAGCAAATATCTGAAGGGCGTCGATTCGTTGCATTCGATTGTGCAGATGCCCAAGGGCGTGCCGGTCGCCACCTTTGCGATCGGCGAAGCGGGCGCGGCGAATGCGGCGCTGTTCGCCGTGTCGCTCTTGAGCGGCACGAGCCCCGAGTATGCGGAGAAACTGGCTGCGTTCCGCGTGCGTCAGAACGAAGCGGCGCACGCCATGGTGTTGCCGGCGCTGTAAGCGCGCAGGCTGATTGCTTTAAGACGTCCCCTGTCCGACCCCCGGCCGGGTGCTTGCCGCCGTAGCGCATGCACACCCGGCCGCGACCGACCACTAAGATGAACCCAGACAACACACCGGTTTCACCGATTCTGCCCGGCGCATGGCTTGGCATGGTCGGTGGCGGCCAGCTCGGCCGCATGTTCTGCTTTGCCGCTCAGGCCATGGGCTATCGCGTCGCCGTGCTCGATCCGGACGAAAACAGTCCGGCGGGCGCCGTGGCCGACCGCCATCTGCGCGCGGCGTATGACGACGAAGCGTCGCTGACCGAACTCGCGCGGCTGTGCGCGGCGGTGTCGACTGAATTCGAAAACGTGCCGGCCGCGAGCCTCGATTTTCTCGCCAGGACCACCTTCGTGAGCCCGGCTGGCCGCTGCGTCGCCGTGGCCCAGGACCGCATTGCCGAGAAGCGTTTCATCGCGTCGTCGGGCGTGACGGTGGCGCCGCACGTGGTGATCGAGTCGTCGGACGCGCTGGCCGCGCTTGGCGACGCCGCGCTCGAAGCCGTGCTGCCTGGCATTCTCAAGACCGCGCGCATGGGCTACGACGGTAAAGGCCAGATTCGCGTGCGCAACGCAGAAGAAGTGCGCGAGGCGCATGCGTCGCTCGGCGGCGTGCCGTGCGTGCTGGAAAAGCGTTTGCCGCTGAAGTTCGAAGTGTCCGCGCTGATCACACGCTCGGCGAGCGGCGCGTCGGTGGTGTACCCGCTCGCGCAAAACACCCATCGCGACGGCGTGCTGTCGCACACCATCGTTCCCGCGCCGGACGCGAGCCCCGCGCTCGTTCAGCAGGCGCAACAGGCCGCGCTGCAGATCGCCGACAAGCTCGGCTACGTCGGCGTGCTGTGCGTCGAGTTCTTCATTCTCGAAGACGGTTCGCTGGTGGCCAATGAAATGGCGCCGCGCCCGCACAATTCCGGCCACTACACCGTCGACGCATGCGCGACCAGCCAGTTCGAGCAGCAGGTGCGCGCCATGACCGGCATGCCGCTCGGTGACACGCGCCAGCACTCCCCGGCGGTGATGCTGAACATTCTCGGCGACGTGTGGTTCCCGAACGGCCCGAAGGGCGCGGCTGCCACGCCGCCCTGGCACGAAGTCGCGGCGATGCCGGCGGCGCGTCTGCATCTGTACGGCAAGGAAGAGGCGCGCTGCGGCCGCAAGATGGGCCACGTGAACTTCACGGCGGCGTCGCTCGAAGAAGCACGCACGGCCGCACGCGATTGCGCGCGGCTTCTGCACATCATCACGAGCTGACGCGCGCTATGCCGGATCGACAGAAATCCGCCGAAGGCACCGCAAGCGTATCGTCTGTGAGCGCCGCGCAGATCGAACACGCGGCGGCGCTGCTCGACGCGGGCAGTCTGGTCGCGTTTCCCACGGAGACGGTGTATGGACTCGGCGGTGACGCCGAGAATCCCGATGCGGTGGCGCGCATTTACGCAGCGAAGGGCAGGCCGGCGAATCATCCGGTGATCGTGCATCTCGCGCCGCAGGGCGATCCGGGTTACTGGGTCGAGTATTTGCCCGCGGAGGCACAGCGCCTGATCGACGCGTTCTGGCCTGGGCCGCTTACGTTGATCCTGAAGCGCGCCGCGCGCATTCCGGCCGCGGTGAGCGGTGGGCAGGATTCGGTGGGGCTGCGTTGCCCGTCGCATCCTGTCGCGCAAGCCTTGCTCGATGCCTTCAGTGCTTTGCGTGGCGGGCACGGCGGCGTGGCGGCGCCGTCGGCGAACCGGTTTGGGCATGTCAGCCCGACCACGGCGCAACATGTGCGCGACGAGTTCGGCGACGCGATTCACGTGCTGGACGGCGGCGCGTCGGACGTTGGCATCGAGTCGACCATTCTGGATCTGTCGCGCGGCTTTCCGGCGCTATTAAGGCCTGGGCGCGTGACTCCGCAGGATATCGCCGACGTGCTCGGTGAAGCACCGCGCTTGCCCGACGGCTCAGACGCGACCGCGCCGCGGGCTTCCGGCACGCTGAAGGCGCATTACGCGCCGCGCACACCGCTGGCGTTGCTGCCTTTTGGCGAGCTGGAGCCTTTGCTTGCCGCGCGGGAAGCGGGCGAGCGCGTGGCCTTGGTGGCGCGTGCGTCGCGCGCGGGACATTGGGCCGACGCCGAGGGCGTGCATTTCGTCGCCGCGCCCGAAGATCCGCATGTCTACGCGCGTGAACTGTATGGCCTGCTGCGGGCGCTCGACCGCGCGAACGTCACGCGGATTCTGATCGAGAAGCTGCCGGATACGATCGAGTGGATCGCGGTCAACGACCGGCTCGGGCGCGCGGCTGCCGCATTCGAAGCGCAGGGATAGCGCTTGCATGCCCGGCGTAATCCAGCCGGGCCTTCCATCATCGTAAACAAAAAACGGCGGATCGCCTGATCCGCCGTTTCGTCCGCTGCGTTGCCTGATTACTTGCCCAACCCCGTCGCGGCGATCTGCTGTTGCACGTACTGCGCGAACAGCGCGTGCGTGTGGGTGCTCGGGTGGACCGTGTCCGAGAACATGTAGGTCTGGTCAGCGCCGGCCACCGTGT
Organism: Paraburkholderia sp.; assembly: GCA_036383775.1. Classification (GTDB taxonomy): domain Bacteria; phylum Pseudomonadota; class Gammaproteobacteria; order Burkholderiales; family Burkholderiaceae; genus Paraburkholderia. Next base: position 10,684 of record DASVNP010000355.1, read on the forward strand.
AAGTCTGCGGCGAGCAGAACAGCGACTGACCGAACTCCTGGCCGAACTCGGACGGGGGCAGCCCGTTCGCCACGCTTGGATTGGCGGTCGCGTACGCGGTTGCGTTGGCCACCATCGCCGCCACGTTACACCCCGTGCCGGTGTTGGACACCGTGAAGCCCAGCGCCTGGTAGTTCGCCAACTGCTGATCCAGCCACGAGAACGCATCGACCACGATTACTTTGCCCGTACCCACGAGGCCGAGGGCCGTCAGGTTCTGGACCAGCAGGTAGTTATACGCGGCGGTGATGCCGGACAGCAGGGCACCTGTGCCAGGGTTGCTTGCGTTGGCTGAAACACCCTCTGGCGTATTGCCGATGTCCGGCACAGTCGACACCACTACGTGAGTCGCGCCCGAGGCGACGATTTTCTGGACTTGTGCAGCGAGCGCGGTGGCGGCCTGCGCGACCTGCGGGTTAGCCAGCTGTTGCAGATAGCCGACGATGAACGCGACCTGGCCTGCCTGCGAGTTCGGCAGTTTGCCAGCCTGCACGAGCAGCGGGTATTGCGTCTGCAGCGCGGCGCCGAGCGCCTGCAGATTGGCGGCGGTCGAGAATTGGAAGATGTCGTTCGCGCCGCCGTTGACCAGCACGAGCTGGTTGCCATTAAAGCTCGTATGCGTGCTCAGGTAGCTGGCCACCTGTGCCACCACCGGGACCGTTGTCTCGGCCAGGTTATTGGGTGCCCAGCCTTCGCCCTGGGCGTTGACGACGTCCGAGCCGCCCTGCGCATAGCCGAGGCCACCCGCTGCGACCAGCGGCTGACCGAAGCCGCCGAGGAATGCCGGCGTCAACGTATCGCCGTAATACTCCGCAACCTTTTGAGTCCACACTTCACCCGGGTTGGTCGTGAAACGGCCGCCGCCGAAGTTCCCCTGGGCCACCGGCGAATACGTGCCGACGTCCGACAGACTGTCGCCGAACGACACGATCTGCAGCTTGACGCCGCCTGCCGGCGTGCTGCTGCTGGAGTTGTTATTGTTGTCGCCGCCGCCCCCGCAAGCCGCGAGCAGGGCAAACGCCGCGCTAGCGACGGCGATCTGCGTGACGCGCAGCCAATGCTGTTTCCTCGATGCTGTTTGCTTCATGTTGACTACATCTCCTCGTATGTGTGGCCTTTGCGCCATGTGTTGCAGGCAGCGCCCGCCGCGTCGGCGGCGTGACGCCAGCTTACAGAATCTTCTACGGTCTGCGCGATGTTTGAAACGCCGCCGTATGGTCTTTATTCACGCGAACGTCGTCGTCCGAATGATTGTTTGCCGCTGGCTCAAGACCGGCTGGGCCGGCCGCCAGTCGCGCATGATAGTCCGCGGCCCATGCGGGCGGCGCGAACAGCGCGCGCCATTTGTTGCGCCAACCACGCACGCTCGCGAAGTCGCGGGCCATCGACGCCCATTCGTGAAACGTCGCCCTCAGCGGGTTGTACGTGTGAAGCGGTTCGACGATGCCGTACACCGGCGCGTGGCACAGATCTTCTTCGACGTAGCTGCCGAAGAGGCGATCCCAGATCACCAGCACGCCGGCATAGTTGCGATCGATGTAGCGGTCGTTGCGCGCATGGTGCACGCGGTGAATCGACGGCGTGTTGATCACGTATTCGAGCCAGCCGAGCTTGCCGATGGCCTGCGTATGTACGAAAAACTGAAAGCCGAGATTGATCAGCACGATCGCGACGATCTGCTTCGGCGGAAAGCCGAGCACGGCGAGCGGAATCCAGAACAGCCACATGCCCGCGACCGGATACATCAGGCTCTGGCGGAACGCGGTCGAAAAATTCATGCGCTCCGACGAGTGATGCACGACATGCGCGGCCCACAGCCAGCGCACGCGGTGGCTGCAACGGTGAAACACGTAATAGAGCAGATCCTGCGCGATGAACAGCATGACGAACGAAACCCAGTTCGCCTGCCATGTAGTGACGCGATAGTGATCGTAGAAGAACGCGTAGACGGGGATGATAGCGAGCCACGCGACTTTGTCCGCGGCCTGCTGCATCAACGCGAGCCCCGCATTGCAGAGCGTGTCGCGCCAGCTATAGATTTGCGCGCCCGGCCGCGTGCGCCTCAGATGCCACGCCTCCCAGCCGATGCATGCGAGAAAGACTGGCGCCATGGCGAGCAGCAGCAATTCGGCATCGAATTGCATGGTGTCTTCCTCCGTGGTCCCTGACCGCCGCGCTGCGCGGCGGGTGTTGTCGTTATCGTTCGGGCGGACTGCAACGGGTGCACGGCTCGTGCGTCCCCTGTGGCGTTTCACGCGCGCCTCAAACACTGCCCGACAGCGTACACGCTAAGGAACGTTGCGGCGCGCGGCTTTGCTAGAAGGAACCCTCAGTGGGCGCCGCGCTTGTGCGGGTGTTTCCTGGGCTTGCTGGCGCGCGGTTCGGCGACGGTATCGGCACCCTTGGTGAAGCCCTGAGACGGCCCTTGGTACACCCATTCGAGCAGCGCGTCGTGCGCGGCGCGCGCGGCTTCCGAATGCGGGTCGTTGATGAGGCTCACGACGATGTAGCTGTTGCCGTCCGCCGAGGCCACATAGCCGGCGATCGCGCGCACGTCGCGCAAGGTGCCGGTCTTGATGTGCGCGTTGCCGCCCGCGCCGTCGTTGGTCAAGCGGTTGCGCATCGTGCCGTCCACGCCCGCGATCGGCAGCGACTCCACGAACACCTGCGCGACCGGACTCGCATTGGCTCGCTGCAGCAGGTCGGCGAGCGAGAGCGCGGTCACATGCTCGTCGCGTGACAGGCCCGAGCCGTTGTCGAGCGTGAGGGATTCCATGTCGACGCTGTCGCGGCGCAGAAATGCCTTGATCGCGCGCGCGGCTTTGGCGGGCGTGGCGGGCGGCTCTTCTTCTTTAGCGCCGATGGTCAGGAACAGATTGCGCGCCATCGTGTTGTTGCTGAACTTGTTGATGTCGCGAACGATATCCGACAGCACCGGTCCCTGGTGTGTCGCGACCAGCCTGGCGCCGGCGGGCACGGCGCCGTCGCGCGTCGTGCCGTTGAACGTGCCGCTGGTTTGCTGCCACAGCGCCAGAAAGCCGCCCGCGAAAAACGCGCTGTGATCGAGCACCGCCACGTTGATCGTGCGCGGGCCGCAGCGCTGCGCATACTCGCCGCTGAACGAGGCCACGACCGTGCCGTTCGGCTGCGGCGTGACGGTGGGCGACACGGTGGCCGCGTCGCCACGGCACGGGCCGTTGACGGCGTGCATCTGATTGTCGATCTGCAACTGGCTGAGCGCCGGCAGCACGTCGATCGCGACGCTGCCGTCAGGCGACGGCGTCAGCGTGAACGACAGCGATTTGAACGCGTACAGCAGCGGATCGGGGCCGACGTTGTACGGCGCGGTGCTGTCGTCGTCGAACGGCGGCAGGTCGCGCGTGGACGGGTCGAAATAGCGCTTGTCGAGCACCAGCGAGCCGTCGATGCCGGTAATGCCCGCTTTGTGGATTTTCTGCACGAGGTCGATCAGTTCTTCAGGCACGAGCTTCGGATCGCCCGTGCCCTGAATGTAGAGATTGCCGTGCAGCACGCCGTTGGCGTCGACGGTGCCGTCCGCGTACGCGCTCGTGCGCCAGCGGTAGTCGGGCCCGAGAATCGACAGGCCCGAGTAGGTGGTGACGAGTTTCATCGTCGAGGCGGGCATCATCGGCTTGGCGGCGTTCAGCGCGACGATCGGCGTGCGGTCGCCGACCTTCTCCACGACCACGCTGATCGACGACAAGGGCACATGCGCGCGCTGCAAGCCCACCATCACCGGTTGCGGCAATACTGTGGTGACGTTGACGCTCGGATGCTTGGCCTTGTTGACGCGAGCCTGCGCGGCGAGCGGCAGCGATGCGCCGCAGCCGAGCGCGGCACAGGCGAGCAGCCAGGCGCCCGCCCGCGGAGCGAACCGGCGAGGCAGGGAAGTGGCGCAATGCAAAGAGGCAGCGGATGAGTGTGAGCGCGACGAGAGCTGGGACAGCCGGCGTGCGAAAGAAGACAGAAAAGCGTGCGTCATGAACGGGCGAAAAAGCAAAATAACAGGGCGTGGGGCACGCTTCGCGCGGAATTCCGCGAAGGGACGCGGCAATTCAGGCGACACCCACATAGCGCGCTGCGGGCGGACCGATCCGGCCCGGCGCCGGCCGCGCGACGCAAAGCGCTCATTGTAGAGACATGCCGCGGGGCTGCGGTGGAAAAAGCGCCACGCGGCGCGCACGACGGGGGCGGGCGCTAGAATGCGGCATCATCGAACGTTTTGGAATGGAGAACCATGCGCATCTTGCTAGTCGAAGACGACCGGATGATCGCGGAAGGTGTGCGCAAGGCGCTGCGCGGCGAAGGATTCGCGGTCGACTGGGTGGAAGACGGCGAAGCGGCGCTCAGCGCGGCGTCCAGCCAGCCTTACGATCTCGTGCTGCTCGACCTCGGCCTGCCCAAGCGCGACGGTCTCGACGTGCTGCGCACGCTGCGCGCGCGCAACCTCGCGATGCCGGTGCTGATCGTCACCGCGCGCGACGCGGTGGCCGATCGCGTCAAAGGCCTCGACGCCGGCGCCGACGATTACCTCGTCAAACCTTTCGATCTCGACGAACTCGGCGCCCGCATGCGCGCGCTGATCCGACGTCAATCCGGGCGCAGCGATTCGACCATCCGGCTCGGCAACCTGACGCTCGACCCCGCTTCGCATCAGGTCACGCTCGACGGCGCGCCGGTCGCCTTGTCGGCGCGCGAATTCGCGCTGCTCGAAGCGCTGCTCGCGCGGCCGGGCGCGGTGCTATCGAAGAGCCAGCTCGAAGAAAAAATGTACGGCTGGGGCGAGGAGATCGGCAGCAATACCGTCGAGGTCTACATTCACGCGTTGCGCAAGAAGCTCGGCGCCGATCTGATACGCAACGTGCGTGGCCTCGGCTACATGATCGCGAAGGACGCCTGAGCCGATGCGTTCGATTCGCCGTCAATTGCTGGTCTGGCTGCTGGCGCTGGTGCTGCTCGGCGTCGGCATTGCGGGTTGGCTGATCTACCGGCAAGCGCTTGCCGAAGCCAACGAACTCTTCGATTACCAGTTGGAGCAGATCGCCGCGGCGCTGCCGTCAGAACCGTTCTCGCAGGTGCTCGGTTCGCGCGATACCGGCGACGAGGGCATCGTGCTGCAGATATGGAATCGCAACGGCGTGCTGATGTACTACTCGCGTCCGCGTGCGCCGCTCGCGCCGCGTGCCGAACTCGGCTTTTCCACTGAGCACACGGAGCGTGGCGACTGGCGCGTGTATGGCGCGATCGTCGGCGATAACGTGGTGCAGCTGGCGCAGCCGGTGTCCGTGCGCAACCGTCTCGCGGCGAATGTCGCGCTGCGCACGCTGTGGCCGTTGATCGTGCTGCTGCCCCTGATGGGGCTGGCGGTGTGGGTGATCGTCGGACGCGGGCTGAGGCCGTTGCGGCGCGTGACGAGCGCGCTCGACACGCGTCATCCCGAGGCGCTCGATCCGTTGCCGGACCAGCGCCTGCCGCTCGAAGTGCAGCCGCTCGTGCGCGCGCTGAACGGCCTGCTCGAGCGGCTCGCCACCGCGCTCGATATTCAGAAAGCATTTGTCGCCGACGCCGCGCACGAGTTGCGCACGCCGCTCGCCGCCGTGCAGATTCAGGCACAACTGGTTGCGCGCGCGAAAGACGAAGCCGGCCGCGGCGAAGCGCTCGCCGACCTGCAAGCGGGCGTGACGCGTGCCACGCGCCTCGCCGAACAGCTGCTGGCGCTCGCGCGCTCCGAACCGGACGGCCTCGCCGCCACCAACACGATCGACCTGCGCGCGCTGCTGCAGGATTGCGTGGTGGCTTATGCACCGCTCGCGGTGAATCGCGGCGTCGATCTGGGCATCGAGGCGACGGAATCTGTCTCCGTCACCGGCGACGCGGAAGCGCTGCGCGTGATGTTCAACAATCTCGTGGACAACGCAACCAAGTACACGCCGCGCGGCGGACACGTGGATGTCACCCTGCATGTCGAGGAAGGGCACCCGGTGGTGCGCATCGCCGACAGCGGACCGGGGATCGACCCGGCCGAGCGCCATCGTGTGTTCGATCGTTTCTATCGTGTGGGCGCCGGCGCGAGCCGCGCGCGCACCGACGTGGCGGGCAGCGGCCTCGGCCTCGCGATCGTGCGCCGCATCGCCGTGCAGCATCACGCGAGCGTGTCGCTCGACGAGTCGCCGGCGGGCGGTTTGCAGGTCAGCGTGCGCTTCTGACGAAGAGGCTTTCTGTTCGGAAAGTGGCTTAAACGAGGCTTAAAGGGCCCAGGCAAGCCTCGAAAACGGGGAAAAAGCGATCTGTCGCTGCTTAAGACTCTTTTAAGCGATGCCACGTACGCTTCGAGACATCCAAAGTCTCTTTCTCCCAGTCAGGAGTACACGATGAACGCGAAAACCTTGTCCCGCAGCGCTGTTGCAATAGCGGTCGCCGTGGCGCTCTCCGCCGGCTACGTGGCGGGCCATCGCGACGTGCCCGCGCCGCAGGTGATCACGCAGGCGCAAGCCGCCGCGTTGATGCCCGCGGAAGCCGCCGCCAAAACCGGCATTCCCGATTTCTCCGGCCTCGTCGAAACCTACGGCCCGGCTGTCGTCAACATCAGCGCAAAGCACGTCGTCAAGCAGACGGCGCTCCGAGGTAACCCCGGCAACGGCGGCGGCAGCCAGTTGCCGATCGATCCGAGCGATCCGTTCTACCAGTTCTACAAGCACTTCTTCGGCGGCATGCCCGGCATGCAGGGCGGCGACGGCGGCGACTCGCCCGATCAGCCGAGCGCGAGCCTGGGTTCGGGATTCATCGTCAGCAGCGACGGCTACATCCTGACCAACGCGCACGTGGTGGACGGCGCGAACGTCGTCACCGTGAAGCTGACCGACAAGCGCGAATACAAGGCGAAGGTGGTCGGCGCCGACAAGCAGTCCGACGTCGCTGTGCTGAAGATCGACGCCAGCAACCTGCCGACCGTGAAGATCGGCGATCCGCGTCAAAGCAAGGTCGGCCAGTGGGTGGTCGCGATCGGCTCGCCCTACGGTTTCGACAATACGGTGACCTCGGGCATCATCAGCGCGAAGTCGCGCTCGCTGCCGAACGAAAACTACACGCCGTTCATTCAGACCGACGTGCCGGTGAACCCGGGCAACTCGGGTGGGCCGCTCTTCAATCTGCAGGGCGAAGTGATCGGCATCAATTCGATGATTTACTCGCAGACGGGTGGCTTCCAGGGTCTTTCGTTCGCAATCCCGATCAATGAAGCGATCAAGGTCAAGGACGATATCGTCAAGACCGGCCACGTGAGCCGCGGCCGTCTCGGCGTCGCGGTGCAGGGCATGAACCAGACGCTCGCCGATTCGTTCGGCATGAAGACGCCGCAAGGCGCGCTGGTCAGCTCGATCGATCCGGGCGGCCCGGCCGCCAAGGGCGGTTTGCAGCCGGGCGACGTGATCCTGTCGGTGAACGGTGAACGGGTCAGCGACTCGTCGGATCTGCCGTCGCAGATTGCGGGTCTCGCGCCGGGCAGCTCGGCCACCGTGCAGGTGTGGCGCGACAAGGCGACCAAGGACCTGAAGGTGACCATTGGCTCGTTGTCGGATGCCAAGGTCGCCTCGGACAAGGCCGATCAGCCGACCCAGTTGCAAGGCCGTCTCGGCGTGGCGGTGCGTCCGCTGACACCGGAAGAGAAGAGCGGCGCGTCGGTGTCGCACGGTCTGCTGGTGCAGCAATCGGGCGGCGCGGCGGAAAGCGCCGGCATCCAGCCGGGCGACGTGATCCTCGCGGTCAACGGCCGGCCGGTTTCGAGCGTGGATCAACTGAAGCAGATGATCGCCAGCGCAGGCAACAGCATTGCGCTCTTGATCCAGCGCGACAACGCGCAGATCTTCGTGCCGGTCGATCTCGGCTGACGGGCTGCCGGGCCGGCGCTCCGAGCGGGCGTCCGGCTGATCCGTCCACATATGGCAGTCAAGCTTGCCGGTCCGTTGCACTTACTGCCAACGGACCGGCATTTTTTTATCTGTACGCGGGTTTGGACATGGGGCGCCGTGCGCCGCATGGTGTGGCGCAACAGCGATTCTTCAGACGACGCGATCCGCCATCTGGCACGCAGGTTGCGTGTCCTTTGATGGTCCCATCGAAAGCCCCCGGCCGGCAGGGCGAGGCAACTCAGTAAGGAGCGAACCGATGAAAACCCAACGCTATCAACGAAGGATCGTAGCCGCCGCAGTCTGCGCGGCGCTGACGCTTGGTCTCGCAGGGGGCGCGTACGCACAGCAGGCGAGTGGCGTCACCGGTGGCAACACCACCGACCAGACCAGCGCGGGCAATGCAAATGGCGGCGGCCTGCCGCAAATCCAGCAACAGGGCGACGTGTCGTTCGTGTCGGGCGGCGTCGGCCTCGACGAGTCGACGGCGCTGCGGCAGGCCGAAAGCCAGTGGCCGCTGTCGTTGCGCTTCACGGGCCCCGGTTCCGACTTTCTTGCCGACGTCCACGTGAGCGTGGTCGATGCACACGACAGCAACGTGCTGACCGCCACATCGCGTGGACCGTACATGCTGGTCAAGCTGCGGCCGGGCCGTTACACCGTGCATGCGCAATACAAGGATAACGACCAGTCCAGATCGGTGACGATCCCGGCCAAGGGCTCGACCAAGGCCGCTTTTTACTGGAACACGCAGTAAGCGCCGCGCCGCTGCGCGTGCGCTCCCGTGGGTGAGGGCGCACGCCGTGCAGGATGGCCGCGCAATCCGTCAGACTTTGGCCGATAATGAAGCCACGGGCGCGCCCCGTGGCTTAACTGTTTGCATGACCGCACACCCTCACGGAGCCGTGACATGAGCGATGCCTCCCCCCCTCACGCAAGCCCTGGCGCAGGCACGGGCGGGCACCCCGTTGCGATTGCCGGCAATCGCCACCGGGTGCGCGTGATCCACGGCGGCGTGACCGTGGCCGACACCCAGGCGGCGCTCACGCTCACCGAAACCGGCATGCCGGACGTGTTCTATTTTCCGCGCGCCGACGTGAACATGGCCAGGCTCGAACGCTCCACGCACACTTCGCACTGCCCGCTCAAAGGCGAGGCGTCGTACTTTCATTTGCGCACTGAAGACGGGCTGATCGAAAACGCCGTGTGGAGCTACGAAACGCCGCTCGAGCCGCTCAACAAGATTAAAGGGTATCTCGCGTTTTACGCATCGCGCGTCGACCGCATCGATCAGACGTCCTGATCCCGCTGCCGCGCGTTCATCGGGGAGGCTGCCATGGAACTGAACCACGCGTTACGGATTCCGCTTGCGCCGTCCGACGTCTGGGAGGCGTTGCAAGACCTTGCACTGTTGCGCGCCAGCCTCGACAACTGCGAGTCGTTCACGCGCCTCGCTCACGGCGAATATGCGCTGACCATGACGGTGCCGCTCGGCCCGTTGCGCGCGCGTTACGAGGCGCGCGCCCATGTGGCGGGCCAGGACTCCGGGCCGGCGGATGCACAGCGCCGCACCATCAACTTCAAGGCCCGCGCCGAGGGGATCGGCGCATTGCGCGGGCAGCTCGAAGTGCGCCTGCGCGCGGACGAGAGCACGCTTGCCGCGGGCAAGGAGCGCGGCACACGGATCGATTACACGATCTGGGCGACTTCTTCCGGGCCGCTCGCCGAATTGCCGACGCGTCAGCTCGAAAACGCGCTGCGTCATCTGGCCGACGACTTTTTCACCGAATTCGACGCTGTGGTGCGCGCCAAACATGGTCAAGGCCCGAACCGCGCGCGCGGTTCGGCGGTGCGCCGCCAGCATGTGTTTTTGCGGCCCATCACGCTCG
>DASVNP010000356.1:0-5798 GCA_036383775.1 Paraburkholderia sp.
CGCGCGATGCCCGAGCAAAAGACAGACCGCTTAACGAAGCTGCTCCACCAGGGCATCAGCGCCCTTGTCGAGGCCGGTCTTCGCAGCACCCAGCGAACCAAAGGCTGCCGGCAGATTCATGGCATTCGGATACTGCTTCGAAACGTATGCCTTCAGCAGACGGCCGCTGGTGCCGTCAAAGACCTCTACGGAGTAAGTCACCGATCCGCTGAATGCACCCTGCCCCCCGCGGACTGCCTGTACGCCGTTATAAAGATTGCCCGCAAGGTCGAAATGCATGAACTGTCCGACGAGCAACGTCGTTTTTTCGGCACCAGTGAGCGTCAGCTTGATCCGCAGCGTATTCGGGCCGGCCTGGTTCGCAACGCTGAACCGCTTCGCGAGTTTCTCGGAAAACGTCTTTCCCATGTAATCGGCTAGCGCCGCTTTATCGGCTTCCTTCAGATCACCGAACTGGTTGTCGCTGCCCTGATACACGGTGACCGGGTCCAGTATCACCTGCGTGTATTGGGGCCAGGCAACTGAAGTAGCGTACTTGTAGGGAACCTTGCCTGAGTCGTCATCGCGGTTCTGCTTCAACTGCGACGACGACGCGATGCCCGTGTAGGCCACCGGTTGCACGCCGGCACACGCTGTCAGGGTTAGCACCGCGACTCCGGTGAAAAGAAGCGGGACTAGTTTGTTCTTGAACATTTAGGTTTCCTCGAAAGCCAGTTAAGTGCCAGGTGGCGCTCAGTTCAGGCGAGAACTGATCAGGTCGCCACAGTAGCATCGGCAGAATAATATGTAAACCGTCCAGACGGTCTGTACATTAAAAAACTGAGCGCGTACAATTACGCTTTGTCAGGAGACTGCCTGCTCCATGGGCGGTACGTAAGGCTATTCGCCAGCAGTGTGTTGCGGCCGGCGATTTGTCCATCAACAGAAGAGAGGCGCGCCGGCGGTCAGGTGCGCGCTGCAATCGTCGCAACGTCATCAATATCGATAATGGATAACCAGACCCGCTCGGAGATTTCCCGCAAAAAAGCGATTGCCGCCGCTTTCACCATCCTTACCCGAGACGGTGTGGGCGGGCTTACATTCGATTCGCTGTCGCGTGAAAGTGGCATCAGCAAGGGTGGACTGCTTCACCAGTTCCGCACGAAGCACGGAGTACTGTGCGCGTTGTTGGAACAGCATCAGATTCAGTTCGAGCAAATCGGACGCGAATATATCGCGAAGGAAGGCGCGTCAAAGGCGGAGCCAACGCTTGCAGCCCAGATTGCAATGTATCGGGAATCCTCGAATCAGCCACATTCCGTGGCACGGGCTATTCTTGCGGCGCTCGTTGAGAGTCCCGAATTGCTCGAAAGCATCAAGGCGTCTGATACGGCGAAAATGAAGGCGTTGCAGGATGAAGCGCCTGACCTCGACTTGTCATTGTTGCGATACTTTGCGGCTAGCGGTCTCGCGTTTCATTCTTTGATGGGACTGTCGCAATTGAGCAATTCGGCGCGGAACAGACTATTTGATCGTCTTCTCGACGAAGAAAGTTGGCCGGCACAGGTTCCACAACCCAAGCCTCGCAAGCGGTCCGCTCGTTAACCGACACTGGCGTGCATGGCGCGGGGTTGACTGACTAGCCACGCTGCGCCGAACGCGCCGTTCGAGACACAGCGCGAACCGCGCACCAATCACATTCCATTAGGCGATCGGAGGCGTTTTCACACGCCTCAGTTCCCAGGTCGCCTTGATCCGTTAGGTCGAAAGCACAACACTCCGAACGCATGCGTATTGCCCTGGTTGCAGCGACACTTTTCGCACAATACAAACCGTCTATCCGGTTTACATCCGGTATTTGCGATGCTACGCTGAGACCTCACCTGAATCGTCAGCTCTGGGACCTCCCAGAAAGACACGTTCGAAGGCAACGGCCAATTGGGCCTAGCCCCATTGAGTTAGCCGATGTCTATTCCCTTACGACCCTCCCCCCAAAAGTCAGACTGGGGCGTTTCTGGATCGTGTTTCCACGAGCGGATGCAGAAGATGAACAGAGACAACTTGATCGCATGTCACGAATGTGACTTCCTTCAGCGAGAAACGCCGCTCGTTGAGCGCGGCTCTGCGCAATGTCAACGATGCGGTGCAGCGCTCTACCGATACCGGAACGTGTCGATGTCGCACGACTGGGCACTGGCGTTCACCTTGGCCGCGGCGATCCTCTTCGCTGTCGCCAATCGCTTTCCGATCTTTGAACTCTGGGTCAATGGGGCATCTGTCGAGACCACCCTTTTCGGCGCCGCTTCCGCGCTTTACGCAGATGGCATGTGGCCCATCGCCGGCCTTGTGTTCGTGACCACGCTTCTGATGCCTTCATTGAACATAGCAGCGGTGATCTATCTTCTCCTGCCGTTGCATACAGGCGGATTTCCCCACAAACCAGAAATCGTTCTTCGTGTGCTGCGGCACGTTGCGCCATGGGCAATGATCGAGGTGCTGATGGTCGGCATGCTGATCGCGCTCGTCAAACTCCAGCACATCGCGACAGTCGTACCCGGAGTGGGTGCGTGGGCGTTCGGCGCCGTGATGGTTCTGCTTGCCGCAGCAACTGTTGCGTTTAACCCCCGCGATCTATGGGCGCGCATCGACACGTTGCGTCGCGACAGCGGCATGGCACACGCGCAGAATGCGAGCGTCACAGCAGCAACCGCCGCACGCGCTGGTCTGTTCGCCTGTCACGATTGCGGCCTGCTCTCAAAGCCGCTTTTCCCCCATGTCCATGCTGGAATCTGCCCACGTTGTGGGGCAGTGCTGCACTTGCGTAAGCCCAATAGTCTGGTTCGCACGTGGGCGTTCCTGTTCGCCGCCATGGTCCTTTACATCCCCGCCGTTCTGCTGCCGGTGATGGTCACCAGCACCTTGTTTGGCACGCGCTCCGACACGATTCTGAGCGGCGTGGTGTTGCTCTGGACCTCCGGGTCGTGGCTGCTGGCAATCATCGTTTTCATCGCAAGCATCGTGGTGCCCGTGCTCAAGATTCTTTCGCTAGCCTATCTCGCGTGGAGTACCCAGTTGCGCTCTCCGCGAATTCCCCATCAACGCACGCGTATTTATCGAGTGATTGAGTTTGTCGGTCGCTGGTCGATGCTCGATATCTACGTGATCACCATCCTTGTCGCGTTCGTGCAATTTGGTTCGCTCGCAACAATCGACGCAGGTCCCGGATCGATTGCTTTCGGCGCAGTAGTTGTGCTGACCATGTTCGCGGCGTTGTCATTCGACCCGCGGCTCATCTGGGACGCAATGGAGTCAGAACGTGAATGAGTTGTCCGGACAGAAAGATGATCAGGATACGTCCGGTTTTCCGAGCGCCGTTGCCGTCAAACATTCGAAGTGGCGCATGCAGCTCGTGTGGCTGGTGCCCATTGTCGCCGTGCTGATCGCCGGTTGGCTGGTCGTGAAGTCCGTCATGCAGACAGGCCCGACCATCACGATCAGGTTTTCCACCGGCGAAGGTATTGAGGCCGGCAAGACGAAGATCAAGTTCAAGAACGTCGATGTGGGCGTAATCAGGAACGTTGAACTCTCGGACGATCACAAGACGGTGCTGGCAAGCGCCGAAATGTCCCGCAACGCTTCCAGCATGCTCGTCGACGATACCCGCTTCTGGGTCGTTCGGCCGCGTATATCGGGCGGCACGGTATCGGGCATCGGTACGTTATTGTCCGGTTCTCACGTCGGAATGGATATCGGTACATCGCAAAAGGCGCGCCGCGATTTCGTCGGACTCGAGTCACCGCCAGTCCTCGCTTCCGGCGCGCCGGGGCGAGAGTTCGTGCTTAAAAGTGAAAACCTCGGCTCACTCGACGTCGGTTCACCGGTGTTCTTCAGAAGGCTTCAGGTTGGCCAGATCGTCTCCTACGCACTCGATCCCGAAGGTGCGGGGATGATCGTCCACGTCTTTGTCAATGCGCCTTACGACAAGTACGTGACGAACGATACCCGGTTCTGGCATGCAAGCGGCGTCGATGTGATCGTGGACACGACGGGCGTGAAGGTGGACACCGAATCATTGGTGTCGATCCTGATTGGTGGCCTTGCATTCGAGAGCCCGCCCGACACAAAGGGTGCAGTTGAAGCCGATGCCTTGCATCAGTATCCGCTGTTTCTCAATCGAACCGAGGCGATGAAGCGGCATGACTCGATCACCGACAAGTACGTGTTGAACTTCAAGGAGTCTGTGCGGGGACTTACCGTGGGAGCACCCATCGACTTTCGCGGGATCGTCATTGGCGAGGTATCGGCGATCAACACACACTTCGATCCGGCTACGCGGGAGTTCAGTATTCCGGTCGAAGTCAACATTTTCCCTGAGCGCCTCATTCCACGCGAGGAATGGAAAGACCAGGGTGGTCAAATATCCTCTGCGCGAAAGGAATTTGCAGACTACCTGGTCTCAAAGGGGCTGCGGGCACAACTGAGGACAGCAAGCCTGCTAACAGGACAGCTATACATCGCGATCGATTTTTTCCCCTCCGCACCGAAAGTGACCATGGACTGGAATAAAAAACCGCCACAACTGCCCACCGTGCCGGGCAATCTGCAGGGGCTTCAGGAATCGATCACCGATCTCGTCGCGAAACTGAACCGTATTCCGTTTGAAGGAATAGCCACGGACCTGCGCAAGACATTGGGTGACGCGGACACGCTGTTGAATACGATCAATACGGATATCGCACCTGACGCAAAAACGACGATGGCCGCAGCCCGTGAAGCACTCGCGTCCGTCAATCGTACGATGCAAAGCGATTCGCCCTTACAGCAAAGCACTGCCGACACGATGCGTGAGGTCTCGCGGGCTGCCGCCTCGATCCGTTCGCTTGCGGAATACCTCGAGCGTCATCCCGAAGCGCTGATCCGCGGCAAAACCGAGGACAAGCCATGAGCCGACGTTCAGTCTTACCCGTGTCGATGATCGCGCTTGTTCTTACCGCCGGATGCGCAACGTCGCCGACACCCGAGTTCTACACATTGAGCGCAGTCCAGCATATTGAACAGCCGCCAGGTGCGAGTCCGATTGCAATCGCAATTGATCTGGTTACGGTTCCCGAACTGGTCGATCGTTCGCAAATAGTCACGAAGCTCGACGCGAACCGCGTCCGCATCGACGAGTTTGCGCGCTGGGCCGATCCGTTGAAGAGTCAGATTCCCCGCGTTCTCGCCGCGGATCTGACGGAGATCATTCCGGGGGCGAGCGTATCGACTTTTCCACAGCGCGCGAACGACAGCGCCTACCGCGTCATGGTTGACGTGCAAAACTTCGATTCATGCGCGGACGGTACGGTGATGCTGGTCGTTATCTGGTCGGTGCGCTCTCCAAATGGAGGAAAGCGCATTGCAGGACGTTCTGTCGTTCATCAGAGTGCTGCCGGGCCAGGTTACGACGGCATGGTCAAAGCACACAGCCGAGCCCTGTTGTCCGTGGCGAAGGATATCGCTGCGGCAACGCAATCGGCTTTGCGGTTATGAAAACGCTAAAGGTGCGACCGTTCGATTCCCCAACAACGCCCCGTTTGCAGCCTGACAGGAGCGCTAACAACATCTAACGGGACTGCTGGCAGTCCGCGCTGCCGAGCGGCGCCTCCAGCGCTATTCCCCAAGGCGCATGCACGCCTGGCGGCCGGTTACACGCACGCCTCGCAAGTACCAACAACGGATAACTCGACTCCTCTCGCTTCACGGACAAAGATGACGGTACGGCAAAGTCACTTGCCAACGCCAAGGAGAGTGAAATGAGTCAGCACGAAACCGGGAAGCGG
>DASVNP010000357.1:0-2008 GCA_036383775.1 Paraburkholderia sp.
TGAAACTGTGTGCCTTGCCGTCGACGGCGCAATGCGCGTAGATGCGAAAGATCGGCGGCTGGGCCAGCAGCCATTTGAGCACCTGGCGCAGCGCGTGGAACCCCGCGCGCTGCCGGTGCGCGGCGCCGGGACGGCTGAAGATCAAACCCAGTTCGACGCGCGGTGGCTGCGGGCGCAATTCCATCAATCCGGCGAGGCGGCCGTTGGCCTTGATCTCCATGACCCAGCGGATCAGCGTGCCGTCCTGCCAGCCGCGCTGGGCGTCTTCGATAAAGCTCAGCGTCTCGTCCGGCGTGGCATGGCGGAGAAAGCCCAGATGGCGCACCGTTTCTGCATCGCCGAGCATTTCGTCAAAGAGCGCCTGCGCGTCGCGCGCCTCGGGTGGACGCAGAAGCAGATCGTCGGACTCGATATATTCAGGAGGACGGAACTGGGACATCGAACGACTCCGCACGCGGTGATGGGGGCAACTGGCGACGATTGTGTGCGACGCCTCGCGTGTTGCGCCTCGGGTTGGCGAAGCGGCATGCATAAGGGCGAACGTGCGGCGGCAGGCACGGATTGCGAGGCGCATGGCGCGATGCACAACGGCCAGCCGCAGACCCACCTTCGGCTGGCGCATCGCTTCTTCGTGCGCGCGGCGGCGCGGGAATCGGCGTTTCGCTATAAATGGCGGAGCGGGGCGCCGGCGGTTGGCCCGGCGTCTGCGATGCGGTTCTCAATCGGGAGGTTAGCGCAATGACGAAGATCAACGGCCCTTTGGCCGGTGGCACATCCGCGAGCAGCGAGGCGTCGGCGGGCGGGGCTGGAGTCGCGGTCATCAAGCCTGCGAAGGCTGCCAGCGGCGGCGTGGTGGACGCGCTGCAGGACGTGAAGACGCAACGCGCCGGTAGTTCTTTCCGCACGTCATCTGCCAAGGCGAAGCTCACCCAGGCGGCACAGGCACTGTCCGGAGCGGGCCAGAAACCCGTTCTGTCGAACGGTCCTCGCGCGGGTTACGTGCCACCGGGTGCGCCGTTCCAAGGGCCGGAGGCCGACCGGCTGCAGCGGCAACAGATGCGTCAACAGCAACGTCAAGACCGCATGGGCATGATCCAGGAACTCAACTACGGCCTCTTCCACATGTTGGAAAAGGACGCGGAAGGTATTGCCTCTGTCATGACGAAGGCCGCCGAAGCCACGCTGGAGGCGTCGCGCAAGGTCTGATCCACGCGGACAACCATGCATGAGCCGCGGTGGCGCGCCGCGGCTTTTAGTTCATCTCGCGCCGCACACCGCGCCGCTTCACGCGCGCAGCCACACATAATCTCCCGCGGCGACCCCCTCGAACATCTCATCGGTCGATTCGATGATGTTCTGCCGCCAGTACCGTCCATGCTCCGCGTAATGGGCGAGCAGATCGGCGAGCACTTCGCCGTCCACGTCATAGGTCATCGGCACGCGCAGCACCAGCACGATGCCGCCCGTATCGGTGTCCAGACCGAGCTGTGCCTGGTCTTGCGCGTAGATCAGCAGATTCGCTTCGAGCATCAACCGGAACACAGTGAGCGTGCGCCCGGTGGTGACGGTGCCGTAGTGGAAATTCGCGTAGATCGCCTCCAGATCGTTCTCGAAGTGTTCGAGCTGGACGTCGAAGCCTTCGACCTCGATCGAGCGCGTGCTCAACACGTGCTCGGCATCGGCGAGCCCTACCGTGTTGCAGAGATCGCGGACCAGCTGCACATAGCGCTCGGAACTCTCTGTCGTGTCCAACTGCGGTGTCCAGGAGAATCAGGCCGCGAGGGCCACGAGAAAAAAGAGTGGGCAGTGCGCGCGAAACGGGCGCACCGCCCGGTATTGCGAAGGCGGCAGGCGCACAGCGACGGGAGTCGCCGTACGGCCTGCCGCGAGTGCGCGCTCAACCCTGGTGCTGGGACGCCGATTGCAGGTTGCTGCCTAGCGTCTTCATGATGTTGCCGACAGCGCCGGCCTCGGACAGCTCTTGCTGATCCTTGGCCGCACCCAGGGT
>DASVNP010000358.1:0-4735 GCA_036383775.1 Paraburkholderia sp.
CTGTACGTAGAGCTTGGAAAGAGATCTTCCGATCTTTGAAACCCGCATGACTGTCTCCTATGCGTGGCATCTTTTAATGAAAGTCGGGTCGAGCACCCGCAGCGGGATTTACCGCGGCGGCGAGCACGGACCACTTTCGCCTGCGTTCCTTTTGTCTATTTTTATGACCGCTACGCCGACGCTTTTGTCGGCGTTTTGCCGCTTGACGGCTTATGCGGACAGCTTTTGCATCTCGGCGAAGAGATCGGCTTTTCCTTCGAAGCCGATGCCTGGCAGATCGGGCATGGTGATGAAGCCGTTGTCCACCTTCACGCCGTCGGGGAAGCCGCCATACGGCTGGAACAGGTCCGGATAGGATTCGTTGCCGCCCAGACCAAGTCCGGCCGCAATATTCAGCGACATCTGGTGTCCGCCGTGCGGAATGCAGCGGCTCGGCGACCATCCGTGCTGACGCAACATGTCGAGCGTTCGCAGGTATTCGACGAGGCCATAGCTCAGCGCGCAGTCAAACTGCAGCCAGTCGCGATCCGGACGCATGCCGCCGTAACGGATCAGATTGCGGGCGTCCTGCATGGAGAAGAGATCCTCGCCGGTCGCCATCGGCTTGTCGTAATAGTTTCGAAGCGTTGCCTGCAATTCGTAGTCGAGCGGGTCGCCCGGTTCTTCGTACCAGAACAGGTCGTACTGCGACAGCGCCTTTGCGTACTGGATTGCCGTGTCGAGGTCGAAGCGGCCGTTGGCATCGACGGCAAGTTTTTGTCCATCACCGAGTACGCTCAGGATCGAGTCGATGCGGCGCAGATCCTCGTCGAGTGAAGCGCCGCCGATCTTCTTCTTCACGACCGTGTAGCCACGGTCGATGTAGCTGCGCATTTCGTCTTTCAGCTTCTCGTGATCCTGGCCGGGGTAGTAGTAACCGCCCGCGGCATACACGAAAATCTTTCGATCCGGCTGGCCGTTGCCGTAACGGTCAGCCAGCGACTGGAACAGCGGCTTGCCCTCGATCTTCGCCACCGCATCCCAGATCGCCATGTCGATCGTGCCGATTGCGACCGAGCGCTCGCCGTGACCACCCGGCTTCTCGTTCGTGAACATGGTCGCCCAGATCCTGTGCGGATCGAGGTTATCGCCGGCGTCATTGACGAGCGTGGCGGGGTCGGCTTCGAGAATGCGCGGAATGAAACGCTCGCGCATCAGCTTGCCCTGGCCATAGCGGCCGTTGGAATTGAAGCCGTAACCGATTACCGGTTTTCCGTCCCGGATGACATCCGTCACCACGGCGACGAGACTCAGCGTCATTTTGCTGAAGTCAATGTAGGCATTGCGGATCGGGGAGCTGATCGGGATGGTTTTTTCGCGGATTTCAACGATTCTCATGACACTGTCTCCTGAGTTTGGGCACGGGTTGCATGCGTCTGGCTGCAATGGAAGCTAGGTTATCCGCGAAATGAGGCGTTAGAATTCGCTTGGATTCATTTCATTTTTTACTTTCGGTGAATAATCGAAGTGGCAACTGACACGGCATCCGATTTCGAGTTTTTTATCCTCCTCGCCAAGCTGAAAAGCATGTCGGGGGCGGCGCGTGCGCTCGATCTCACCCCGCCGGCGGCGACCAAACGACTGGGGCTGATCGAACAGAGGCTAGGGGCGCGGTTGGTCAACAGGACCACGCGGAGTGTCAGCCTCACGCCGGAAGGTGAGACTTACCTCCGCTACGCGACGCAGATCGTCGGACAAGTCCGGCAGATGGAAGACGAGATATCCGGGGCCAGGTCCGACCCTCATGGTCTTTTGCGGGTCAACGCAACGCTCGGCTTCGGACGCACGACGATCGCGCCGCTGGTATCTGACTTCGCGAAGCGGTATCCCAATGTCGAAATCCAGTTTGAAGTGACTGACCGGCCCATCGATCTGGTTGAGGAAGCGTTCGATATGGCGATCCGTTTTGGCGAGCTTCCCGACAGCCGGCTGAGTGCCCGGCGCATCATGAGCAACCGTCGTTTCCTCTGCGCGTCTCCAAAGTACCTTGAGCGTTTCGGAACACCAGAGCGCGTAGAGGACCTGGCTCGGCACCGCTGCATCATTCATCGCCAGAACGACGACGCCTATGGCGTCTGGCGGTACATACAGGGCGATCACACCGAAGCGCTAAAAGTAAAAGGCGCGCTTTCAAGCAACGATGGCGATATCGTGCTGCGGTGGGCGCTCGACGGGCATGGGATATTGATCCGTTCTGAGTGGGATCTGGCGAAGTACGTTCAGAGCGGCCGGTTAATACTGGTGTTGCCGGATACACTCCTGCCGTCGGCCGACCTGTATGTCTACTATCCCAGCCAGCGAAACCAGACAGCACGCGCCCGGGCATTCATTGATTTTCTGATCGACCATTTTCAGGCGCCGTTCATCCCGGTTGAAACGGGAGCTTTGATTTACGCGCAAAAAAAGAGAGCGGCCCGCAAGCCATAAGCCGTCCCTCGCGGTGTGCGCGACGGTCTGTTATACGTATGCCCTGCGGCCATTCGCGTCGCCCTCTCGAAAGACTCTTGATGGCCGGCTGCGGTCTTCCAGTTCGAGGTGGGCGGCCGTCGTTTCACGGGCCAACGTGCCGAATTCCTCGCCCATCGCGGAGTCCGGCGAATCATTGGCGGCAGGAGAATGCCAGTCAAACCCGCAAAGCCATGCTTTATCAACATTCTCTATCCAGCGCGTGCCGCCATGTGTCATGCGCCGGAATGGCGACGCGCATAGGCGCTTCTTAGTGCAGCGTGTAAAGTGTCTGCGGCCCCTCGGCATAGAGGGTCATGGCGACCTTCAGGATCTCATTGCGATGCCGGTCGAAGGAGGCCAGCACCCCGGCTTCGTCAGAACCAAGAGCGGAGTCGAAGTTCTTCAGTACGCGGTCTTCCACAAAGAAGGTAATCTCGCGTGCGTTGTCGTAACCCCAGAACCACACGCCATGCCTAGTCCCATCATAGCTGCGGCTGGGGTTAGAAAAACTGAGTGCCATGTGTCGTCCTTCCTTCTACGCCCTTGATGGACCGGGTGCACGCTCCCTACCACCGCGGAGCGCTCCCGCTAGTGCGTATCGCCCTTCATGCTCTCGGCTTCCATCGCGGCATGCAATTCCTCGTACGCCTCGATTGGCTCCATGTCCTGATCGACGAACGCGGCTGCGCGCTCTGCGGCGGTCAAAGCCTCGCCCACGATGTCGCTCTGGCTGTCGTCCTCGGTACTCGGCGGCAGCAGCATGTCCTCAAGCATCCCGCGCAGCTCGGGGGTATTCCATGGCTTGCCCAGCTTGGCCTTCCTGTTCAGGTAGTGACGAATTTTCGAGTCTTGCTCGGCCGTGAGTGGAAGCCCGCGAAAAGTGGGATCGGAGGTGTGATGGACCATGATGCGCCTCCCGAAGTGGTTTGCGCTTTCAATGTGAAGATATCAATTTCCTGCGGTGAACGTTACAAGTTGCGCGTGATCATTGCGCCGCGTGTCCGCAGCCAACCGATTTACGTCTTCTTCTTGGCGGCACCTTCGTTTCCAACCCGCGAATGAACCGTGCTGAACGGGGTTGTCGGCACTGACGGCTTTGTGGGCTGCTTGGGCTTTTTCGCTTCGCGAGTGCTGCGTAGTTGACTCTTGGCCATGGTATTGCTCCTAGTGCGTTGCGTGCCAAGTTGGCATTCCCAGCATACGCGCTTAGAAGCTCTGACAAAACGACTTTCATGACTCTTATGAGATTGCGCCAGCAGATGATGCAGCAAGCGGAAAGGCTTCAAGAATGATGGCCAGTTTCTCGAAGCAAACTCACAGTTGCTTGAAATTGCTCAACCAGGCGATCGTTCGTTCGACAACCAGGCGGGTCTTGCCAAGGCCGCTGCCGTGCGTCTAGCCCCGGCGGGCGATCTCCGTGGCGATGCCAAAGGCGTGTAGGGGCCCGCGGTACTTGTCGTGGTCGTATCCGCGATCACTCTGCACGAAGCCGGGCTTGGATAGGGGACGACCACGTTGCCACGGATCGGAGGAATCGCCTTGATCAGCGGCAGCAGTTCGGTGACGTCGTTGCGGGTGGCGCCAGTCAGGATCAGTGCCAGTAGAATGCAGTTCGCATCCGTCAGGAGGTGGCGCTTTGTACTCGCACGATCGGTGGCGTTGGGTCCTGTTTTGAGCTTCACAGCGGCGTGCGCCGGCCGATCGAAATGAGACAGTCTTTCGGTATGGTGACCGTGGCTTGGCGTGGGAGTTTTTCGACCGTCTGAATTGGCTTTGGCGTGGAGAGCGCGACGCAGCGAGGCGCTATCTGATCAAGCCTGGTAAGGCGATCGACGCGTCAGAGGGGAAAGATCGCGAACCGGTACGTGGTTGTACGCCGAATTCCACGCGGCGTGCGCCGCGCTGGGAAATTGTCGACGATCCTCCTCACTGTCGCGATTGTCCGTTGATGGCCGCGTGCAGCCCGATGCGGTTGGCATACGTTGGCCGCAATTATTGCCCGACGACCGTCGGGCGGCCGTCCGTCGAAGGCCGCATCTCAAGCGCGAAGCGGCGACTCTATTTCGCGTCAGGCAAACCCATACTGGGTATGGCCCGTCACGCTGTCGAGGCCGTCCAATGGGATTGCGGTAGGAATGCTCATCACTGAGCACCCCCCCGCGCAGATCCGTACGTGCCCAATTCGGGCATACGGCTCCTACCTCGGGTGTTTGACGGCAAACCGGTCGCTTGGCCACGGATGAAGAAT
>DASVNP010000359.1:0-2305 GCA_036383775.1 Paraburkholderia sp.
CGTCGTGCACGACGCCGCCAACGTCGACCGACTGCCATTCGATGTCGCACTTCCTGACGAGCGCCCGCATCTTCTGGATGATTTCGCCAGCCCGCCGGTTGTCCGCAACGATGTCCTTCAAGGTCTCGCGCACTTCTCGCAGGTTGATCGGGTCCGCCTCCATGAAGCGCTGGGCAGCCTGTGAGTTGGACAGGATCGCGGTCAGCGGCTGATTCAGCTCGTGCGCGAGCGATCCGGCAAGCTCCCCTAGCGCGGACACGCGTGCCAGATGTGCGAGTTCCTGCCGGTTGCGGTGCAATTCGTCGCGCTCGCTGCGTTCCACGACCACGGCAAGCTGGATAGGCACGCCATCGACACGGCAGGGGCTCGTAGTCACCTCGGCAGAAAATTCAACGCCGTCGTGGCAACGCGCGACAACGGTACGCATCTCGGAGGCGGCAGACTGCGGCTTCGGCGCCATAGCGCGCAAGCCATGCATGCGCCACTCCGGAATCAGGAGGCTTGCGCATGCACCGGCCAATTCGTCGCTGCTATAGCCGAACAGCTCTCTCCCCCGCGCGTTGATGAACGCAATCCTACCGGCCCTGTCAATGCCGAGAATCGCAATCGGCACGGCTTCCAGAACGTCGCGCACTGGCGCGCCGGCCGGGAGCGTTTCACTGCCCCCGGCGCGGTGCTTGCGTGCATGACCGTGCAATGCGAGGGCTGTGTGCGCTTCGAGACCGACATGTTCGCTCAAGCGACGAACGGATCGGGAAAATACGGTCAGGGCGCGTCCCGGGCGGGGTCGCGAATGCCTCGGCACGCGGCACCATACGATCATGGCCGCGATGGCCGTCGGCACAATTCCACAATCAGGCACGCCGCTGTGCATGGCGAATGCCTCCTTGCCCGCAAACGCGCACCAAGCGAATCCCGGTCATTCAACGAGGCACGATTGCAGTAGTTACGTTTGAAAAAGGCTCAATGACGACTGTCACGAGAAGCGCTCACTCGCGTCATTCGTAAATTTTCAATTGCTACTGCTGGCGCGCGGAATAATTGATCGAGACGATCCGCTTGGAAGGCAACGTGCGCATTGCGTACGTCCTCACTGATGCGCCGTCAGGAAAGAATTACTACTTGATCTTAGTCAGTTTTCACCGATCTGGAGAAGTTCTTTCTACATCGTTTACGCCAACGAACTGGGCGGCCAGATCGGTCGATGCGTTTATATTTACGCTTAACTAAGATCCGCGTTATGAACGACAAATTGGCCACTTGACTGCAAATTTCTTACTCTGCGTCGCATACTCCGACATAACACTCGCGACCGATGTCTTTAAATTTATTTCATCGCCTTCATCGGCTGAGAGTCACGCAAGGGTGGCGCGCTGGTATAGGACCAAAGTCCTATTGAACGCGTACTGCGTTGGGGTTTTTGTTTTTGTTTGCGTCATCCCCTCACGTTCCGCGAACGCCCGAGCGGGTTCGCCGCGTTCGAAGCCTGACGTCGTTGGCGCCGCGCCCAGTCGATTCCCTTACTTGCCTTCCTGTGCCTCATTCCTGATCGCCTGGCCTCCCTTCGAGATGTCCTGGCCTGTGCCCGCAATCGTGTTGCAACTGGCGAAAACTACGGTACCGGCAATCAGCATCCAAACAATCAATCGCATCATCATCTTTCCCTTGTTCAGATCAGGTTCATCGGGATGGCGCAGTTTTGCGGTTGATGTGTGACGTATCCGGACGACTATCGCTTCATTCCGTGTCGCCCGGCGGGTCGTGCCGGTCCTTCTGTTTTTCACCTCCCGATACCCGAATTGCCGTGCTTGCGCTTCGTCGGCTCCGGAGTTGATCCCTGGATCGCTTACTTCGGCGCCGCCTCGCTGGCGGGCGGGCTTCGCATGATTTTGTCGTTGGTAGGCCTGTCGGCGGGCCAGGCATAGGTGTTGCGCCCGTTCAATGAACAACGGAACTGTTCTGACGAGACGCGTAGGCCACGCACCCAGCGCCGCCATACCGGCCGCCCGCCTCGCCAACGCCACGCACAGGCGAGCGCACACAAGAAGCAGCAAAGCCGGGCCAGTCCGCCCAATCGCTGGTCGCATCACGTGATGGAAACCAGCGACGCGATGGATCTCGAAGGCGGCGTCTTCAGGACCGGCAGCGCGCTGGGAGATTGCGCAATCGCTGAAACGTTCGTCCACCACAGGAGGGGTGACTTGAAACGGCTCTGCCAAGTTGACAGGAGCAGGCCGCGTTTTCGGCTCAAGCGTAGTTATCCTTATTAGATAGCGTTGCCGACCGCGCAGCGACAGTTCAACCA
>DASVNP010000360.1:0-5504 GCA_036383775.1 Paraburkholderia sp.
CAAGTACAACGCGAACGGCATCAGCCCGACGGCCAGTCTGATGTTTAAGCCGCTAGACAACATGACGGCGTATCTGACGTACGCCGATAGTCTTCAACAAGGGGACAATGCCCCGGCTGGATCGGCCAATGCGGGAGATAGCCTCGCTCCATACCGAAGCAAGGAATGGGAACTGGGCTACAAAGTCGATGTGAGCCAGGTTACGCTCGGCGCTGCCCTTTACCGCATCGAGCGACCGTACGCATATGTCGGTGCGAACAACGTGTTCGCCGAGCAAGGTCAACAAGTCAATCGCGGGCTTGAACTCACTGCAACAGGCGCGGTGACAAGAGATCTCAACATCTTCACGGGGATCTCGCTCCTCGATCCCCGTCTATTCGACACTGGTTCGGCGGCCACCAGTGACAAACAGATCCTCGGGCTTTCGCGCGTCGTGTTCAATGCACTACTCGACTACTCCGTGCCGGCCGTTGCCGGTCTCGGGTTCAACATCAACATGAACTACGCAAGTCGTCGACCGGGCAACTATACGAACACGAACTATGTCGACGGCTATACCGTCTTCGATCTAGGCGCGCGCTACAGAACGAAAATTGCCGGCAAATCAGTGACGCTGCGCATTGCTATCGACAACATCACCAACCGCCAGTACTGGGCCAACATCACACCAAGTGGACAGAATGGCTACAGCGGCTCCGACAATGGCACAGGCACGCTTGGCGCCCCACGCACCGTCCGCGCTTCGCTACAAATCAATCTCTGAACAAGGACCGACATATGGTACTTCGCACTTTCCTTGCCGTCGTTCTCGGTAGCACCACGAGCATCGCATGGGCGCAACAGGCGCCCGCCACACCGGTTGTCACGATCTATGCTGCGGGAAGCATGAGCGGTGCACTCTCCGCCATCGCGCAGCAATACACGAGGGAGTCCGGCCAGAAAGTCGATCTCGTTACAGGACCAGCAGGTCTTCTACTGAACAGGATCGAGAATTCCGCCAGGGCGGATGTTTTCGTTTCCGCCAATATGGCGCATCCACAGCGCCTGACGACGGAGGGAAAGGCCGCGCCTACTGTCGTTTTTGCGAGGAATCGTGTTTGTGTTCAGGCTCGCCCGGACGTCGGCCTCACAACGGACAATCTGCTCGACAAACTGCTTGATCCGAACATAAAGATCGGTACTTCAACACCCAAGGCAGACCCGGGCGGTGACTATGCATGGGAGTTGTTCGCGAAGGCTGACTCAGTGCACCCCGGCGCGAAGCAGATTCTGGAGGCGAAAGCGGAGCAACTGGTTGGTGGCCCAGCAGCGCCGCAGGTTCCGGCGGGACAGAATCCCGTGAAATACTTTATGGCGACGCGGCGTGTCGACGTTTTCATCGGCTATTGCAGCTCTCACGAAACAAAGCCCGATTTGGACCTTGTGCAGGTCGAGCTCCCAGCCAACCTCAGCATCGCCGCCGACTATGGGATGACGGTTCTGGAGCTGCCGCAGACCGCGGCCACCCGTAATGCCGCTTACCGGCTTGCCTTGTATCTGATGAGCCCTGAGGCACAGGACGTACTCACACGTTACGGGTTCACGCCGGTTGCGCGCCAATAGAATCTCCGCAAGCTGACGGGCCACGGCGTTCGCTTTTCGCCGGACGGCTCGTCAGCAGAGCGTCCAGGTTGCGGTCAGTCACATCGATGTTCGTGTCGCGATCGCTCGCTCCGGATCATTTCACGGCAACGTAACGAGTTGCCCAAATTCACCGTTCTGAAAAGCTCTGATGCGATCTTCGAGTTGTTCATTGGAGTTCATGACCAACGGCCCGTGCCTGGCAATCGGTTCATTCAAGGCTGGACCGGAAAGCATGACAAAGTGGCTGCCTTCGTCAGAGACAAGCCGAATCGCGACGCCGCTCTCCGTAGCGTCCTCATCCAAAGCGACACCAACTGCCTCTCCGGCCAGCAGATGTCGCACCTCGCCTCCAATCTCGATCCGCAACGTTCCTGAGACCGCATAAAACAACCCATTCCACCCGCGCATCAGCTCATGGTTGAATGCAGATGAAGGTGAAAGGAACGCATCCAGCAACGTGAATGGCTCGGGTAGTTGTGCAGAGTGAGCGGCGCTCACGCCATTGCTGCTGCCCGACACCACACGCACGCGAACACCGGGAGCCTTGAACTCCGGGATGTCATGCGGCTCCGCATGAACGGCATAGGGCGCGTTGAATTTCTTGCTGGCCGGCAGATTCACGAAGATCTGCAGCGCGTGAACATGCTGCTCCTCGCCTTCCGGCTGTTCGGTATGCACCGCTCCGCGCCCCGCGGCAAACCAGTGCAATGCGCCCGGATTGATAGGGCCATGATTGCCCAGCGAATCGTAATTGACATGTGCCCCTATCGCGTCCTCGAACACGTAGGTCACAGCCGAAATTCCAGCATGTGGATGCGCGGCAAAGGTCGGGCCGGTCATATGAAAATGATCGAGCATGACAACGGGATCAATCAACCCGTCGAACGATCGCTCATCGAAGCGCTTTGCCCAAAAAGCTTCGCCAATGGTCACGTCGTGACCGGCAATGACATGCGACACGCGCACAAACTTGTCCATGGTGATGTTCCGTCTTACCTTGGCATTCAGCCCCGAAGCTATCCAGGCCTGCATGTCTGGATCGCTTCGGGGTTGTTCAGACGAGGACGCGGTTCGCCCTCACCGGATCAGGTTGCTGCCTCACTTGCGCGAAGCGTTCTTGAGCTGCCACACGAGGTTGGCAAACGGCATGTCGAGATCGGCATACACCTGCTGCGCCTTCGGATCATCGTTGCCGTGCAGCATTTCCACACCAGCCGTGGCGTAATCGGTCACGGGGATGCCGGCACCTGCCAGACGCTGCAGCCCAACCGTGCGCTTGGCATCGCTAAACGTACCCGATGCGTCGAGCACCACGCGGGGGTCGTAGCCCGCAGCCTTGAGCGAAAGCGCCGGGAACGTGGCACACACTTCCAGAGAAACACCGGCGATCAGAATCTGTTTGCGGCCGGTCTTCTCGATCGCGGCGCGCACATTCGGATCGTCCCATGCATTGATCGAGGTGCGGCTGATCACGGGGACACCCGGAAGCGCGGCAGTCAGTTCAGGGATCGTGGGACCCCACATGCCGTCGGGCATCGTAGCGGTGACAATGACCGGGATGCCGAGCGTCTTCGCGGCTTTGGCGAGCGCCACGACGTTGTGCTTGAGCTCACCGGTATCGATATCGCGCACGCCGGTGAACAGGCCAACCTGGTGGTCAACCAGCACGAGCACCGTGTTGTCCCGCGACAGCAGCGAGTAAGGGGCGCCCGATGGAGCGACCGCGTTCGTCGCAGGCGCTGCGCTGGCCGTCTGAATGGTGGCGGCAGAGGTGGCGACGATAGCCAGGGGAAGAACGACAGCTTTCAGGAGATTAAGGATTTTCATGGTCTTGATTAACGTTGGCATTTGGGATGCGGCAACGACGTAGAACCGCCCTGCCGGACCGTCCGGTGCACATCTGCGCCGGGTTGAGATGAATCATATTTGCGCAACGACAATCGATAAATATGGTATTTCTCAACCTATCGTTTCCCACAGGAAACGATCAACACACCAACCCAACGAAAACCGGACGTCGGATGAACCCCGTATCCTCTGACCTGAACGACCTCTATCTCTTTGCTCAGGTGATCGAGCATCACGGCTTTACCGCGGCCGGAGAGGCGCTTGGCGTAAGCAAATCCCATATCTCCCGCCGGATCACCGATCTGGAAGCCAAGCTCGGCGTTCGGCTGCTTCACCGGACCTCACGCCGGCTTAGCCTGACCGACGCCGGCGAAGAGCTGTACGCGCATTGCCGGGCAATGATTGCCGAAGCGCAGGCCGGTGAGGAAGCGGTTCGGCGCCGGACCGCCGAGCCCTCTGGGCTGGTGCGTGCCAGCATGTCCGTCGCGATTACAGACATCGTGCTGGCCAGATTGCTGCCCCGTTTCATGTTGCGCTACCCGAAAGTGCGACTGGCCATCGAGGCAAGTAATCGACAGGTCGACCTTCTCGAAGAACATGTCGATGTGGTGATACGCGGCCTCGGTGTTGACGTGGAGCTTTCCAGCCTGGTCCAGGCCCCGCTGGGTACGGTGCGCTGGGGGTTGGTCGCAAGCCCCGTGTATCTGTCGGAGACCGGGACGATTGGTACGCCGGATGCGCTACCTCGCGGCGATCTGTTGATCTACGAGTCGATCAGCAGGCCGGCGACCGTATTGCGGCTGATCGGCGCGAATGGCGATGTTTCCACACAGACGATTCAGCCCCGTCTGCAGAGCGACAACATCGCGGCGCTGAAGGAAGCCGCGTTGGCAGGAATGGGTATCGCGAGCCTGCCTCTCTATGCCTGCACGCGGGAGATCGAAATGGGAACTTTGAACCTTGTACTGCCGGAATTTCGTTCAAGGGAGGGACGATTGGCCGTGCTGTTTCCGACGCGGCGCGGAATGATGCCTGCGGTACGCGCCTTCGTCGATTTCCTGAAGGATGAATTGCCGCCGTTACTGGGTTAGTGCTTATTTGAACCTGCTCGCAGAATACGGTTCGGGGTCAATGAAGGTCCGCTCCCCCATCATCAGCTCTGCAACCAAACGTCCGCTCGGGGGTGCCGCTGTCATTCCGTGCGTACCATGTCCAAAACATAGCCAAAGACCAGGCTTGTCTGCCATACCGCCAATCACGGGCAGACTATCGGGTGTGGAGGGGCGCTGCCCTGTCCAGATCGACTGCGGTGATTGTGTCAGCGCAGGAAATAGCTGCCTCGCATGAAACATTGCCTGATCGGCTCGTCTCTCGTTTGGCATGCCGTCGATCCCCGAGAATTCAACCGTTCCTGCCACGCGAAGACCCTCGAGCATGGGCGTGAATCCTATTCCCCTGCCGCGATGGATAAAAGGCAGGCCGATTTCGAGTCCGCTGTTTTTGATCATCACGTGGTATCCCCGCTGGCTCTCAAGAGGGATCTTTATTCCCAGTGGCGCCAGAAGTTGCGCTGACCAGACTCCTGCGGCGACTACCACGTCGCTCGCACGGTGATTTCCCGTCGAAGTTAGAACGAGCCACCGACCGCTTTCAGGAATGAGCTTGAGAACCGACTCCCGGTGAAACTGCCCACCGTCGGCAAGAATCGTCTCCGCAAGTGCAGAATTTATTCCGGCCGGACTCACCGTATGAGCATTTCCTTTTTTTAGTATTCCAAATTTCACGGAATCAGAAATTTGCGGATATAGCTTTCGGATATCAGCAGGTGAAAGGGTGTCTACTTCGAGGCCGAACTGTGCAACCAGGCGCCGCTCCAATTCGACGGCTGAACCCGACGGCAGCGCGTCGCTCAGAATAACCTCGCCCCCTTCCCGAATATAGCGGTCATAGAGTTCCTGCCCGAGCAGTCTCTTCCATTCCTTCAAAGCGGGCGCATGCAATGCGTAAAGACTGTGGGCGAGCGCCGTCATCCG
>DASVNP010000361.1:0-11124 GCA_036383775.1 Paraburkholderia sp.
TTCAGCACCTCGTTGAAGTCGCGCAGCATTATCGCGAAGGGGTGTTCCAGGGTACTAACGATACCGTCGAGAAAATCACCGGGACGCCGGCGCTTTCTGTCCCGGCGTTCATCGGGAAGTATCGGGACGCTTTTGCCTGACGAACGCGCGAGGCGCCCGGGCAATTTAACCAACGTTGAGGAGGATACGAGATGCTGCCGGAAAACCAACCCATCGGGGTCGATCAATGCAACTGCTTTACGGTGAGGAAGGCCGCCCGTCAGATCTCGCGTCTTTACGACGCTTATCTCCAGCCGTCCGGCCTTCGCATCACGCAGTTTCTCACCCTGGCGACCCTGAATGAACAGCAGAGCGCCTCGGTTAATGCTCTCGCCGAGCGGCTCGACATCGAGAGGACAGCGATGGGAAAGATGATCGGATTTCTGGAGCGCGATGGTTTCGTAAAGATGCGACCGTCTCCCACAGATGGTCGCATCCGTATGGTTGAACTCACCCCCGAGGGAACCGATCTTTTCGAGCGGGCGGCGCCGCTGTGGCTCGAAGCGCAGCAGCAGTTCAGCATCATGAACGGGCCCAAAAATGTTGCTGCAATGCGCCGGAGCCTTTCGCGCATGAAGGTCGACAATGGGGCGACATCTTCCGCCGAATGATCGCCTGTTTGTTTCGTCGACCGTGCCGTTCATACCTGCCGTACCTCGAACGGCGGTCCAGAACGGCAGTTCCAGGGACGAGATTAGCGTAGGTGGGCAAACTGCAGCCATCGAGGCAGGCGGATATACCGACCAAAATAATGTCTCTTCCTCTTGATGATCCTTTCATGGACTACGCCACTGTGTTCTTGCGAAACCTTCGCATCATGGCCACGATTGAGGCCACGACGCTGGTGCTGCTTGTGTTCGTCGCCGTTCCGCTCAAGCATCTAGGCGGCATGCCAGCCGCCGTCAAGTGGCTGGGGCCAGTGCACGGCGTTGCGTTCGTGGCTTACCTGTGGTTGGTTGTCACGGCAGCGGCAAGCGGCGCATGGCAGCGCTCGGAAGTTGTCCGGCTGATCGTTGCTGCGATCGTCCCCTTCGGGGGCTTCCTGAATGTGGCGTGGCTCGCACGCAAGCGGACTGCTCGATGATTTATCTGTCAATCAAGGCACTGCATGTTGCGTCGGTAATAACATTTGCCGCTGGGCTTCTTGTCCTTTCCATTTGTGCGGCGGCGAACAACGTCGTGATTCTTCGGGTGATGCGCCGTTGGGACCGTCGGGTGACGACGCCAGCGCTGGCACTGGTGTGGATCACCGGCCCGACGATCGCGCTGATGGGGCACTGGTTTGGCGCCGCATGGCTGACTGCGAAGCTACCTTTGGTCGTGTTCCTGTCGGCGTTGCATGGCATGCTCGCAGGTTTTTTGAGGCGGGCGGAACGCGACGGCGCGGTGCGCGAATCGTCCGCGTTGAAGTTTGCGGCGCCGGCCGTGATCGTCATTGTTGCGGCGATTGTTTTCCTCGCGGTCCTGAAGTTTTCGCGGTGAGACACCATGCTGACCGCTATAGATGCGTCGATGTCCATTCCGGGTTATTCCAATCATAGTGGCACGGAAGTGCGATCTGGACGGACACTTGAGTACGGCTTGACCTGACACGCGATTAGTCGACCGTATCGATTCAGCGCCTCGCTGTTGCGAGAACTGTCGACCGACGCAACGCGGCAATGCAGTTCCGGCGGAGAGGCAATGACCGAAGTGCTCTACAAGCGGTCAAAGTCCGGCACCGGCCTTGTATGACCGCAAGGGGGCGGGAGTGTGAGTTCGCTGATCGAGGAAGCCGCCGTCCGGCTCCTCGATGTCGCCACCGTCAGCAATCTGCCACATCGCTGACGTAGAACCCAGCCCGACTCAATGTCGGCAAAGGCCGATGACCGGGCAGCAGGGCCCTCAGCAAATGACCGCTGTGTCTCACGACGAAACGTGAGGCGGTCTAGGAGCGATACGGCGGGGAAGGGGGCGACACGGGGTAGCCGGCCGTGCCCGGCCACTTTGAGACGTTCGCGGTGTCCATTCCATCTCGGCCAAAAGCAGCCGTCTGACGAACGAGTGCTAGTGTCGTTGATCTTTGCCGACATTCAGGGGGCCGCGTTGTGTAGCTCTCAGCCACTTCTCGCGAGTGTTCTCCAGACGACAATTTCGGCTCGCCGAGATAGAGCGAAGTATGTGCGGGCGTCTTGACCGGTCACGTGAGCGCCTCAACTCAGTTCTTCGACGAATTCTAAAGCACGCGGCCACTGCCCGAACCCGGACGCAGGATTGAGGTGGCCGACAGCGCCCACGTCAACCATACGGCTGCCCCATGCATTCGCCATCTGCGTGACCTTTTCGATCCGTGCAAGAGGGTCGTCGGTGCTAGCCGCCACGATGCTCGGAAACGGCAGCCGCGTCTGTGGAATCGGCAACCAGCCGTTCTGACTCAAGACGTCCATCGTCGGATAACCGTCAGGCAGGGGCGACTCGAAATCGGGCGGCGCTGCAAGCAGCGCCCCCCTGATTTCATGCTTGTAATGCTGAGCCCAATGTACCGTTGTGATCACACCGGCACTGTGCGACACGAGTACCGCGGGTCCGGTGATGCTGGCAAGCGCCTGATCGAGCGCTTCGATCCTCGCCGCACAACTGAGCTTGTCGTGTTCCAGCGGCGGCACGATGCGCGCATTGGGGAACTCGCGCGCAAGAATCGTTTGCCAGTGGTTCTCGACATGGTCTCGCAAGCCGGGAACAATCAGGATGGTAGGTGGCGGTGAAGATGTCATCGGCCGGGTCCATAAAAAATCAGTTGAATATAAGCTGGTTACGCGCACCGGTGAGGCGGCTCAGTTCCTTCGCAACATGAACGTGTCTGGCTCGGGGACACGAAAAATCGAGGGGCAGAATGCGGCGAGTAACCTAGGCCGTTTTTTCAGTGATGCAGCCGCCCGCCGGGAAATGCACTCTCGGCAGCGGCGCCTAATAACGTCGCACGCGAGTTAAGTCGGCTGTGCTCTGATAGGCAGGTCAGCGTGATCGCTGGAGCCCAGAATTGAGACGCTCAAATCAGGAAAATGGAGGAACCCGTGGTTTTTCGGGCCTCAAGGTCCTGATGCGCCTGCACCGCGTCCTGTAAGGCGTACCGTTGATTGATCTCGACGCGGATTCGGCCAGCAGCGACGTGGCCGAACAGCTCATCGACCAGTTCGGCCTTTTCGGCAGGATCGGCGATGTAGTCGGCCAGGCCCGGTCGGGTCAGGTACAGCGAACCCTTGCGGGCCAGAATTTGCGGATCGAACGGCGGGATCGTGCCTGAAGCGGTGCCGACGCAGACCATCAGGCCGCGGCGTTTGAGCGAGTCAAGCGAGGACATGAAGGTGGCTTTGCCCACGCTGTCGAACACCACCGACACGCCCACGCCGGCAGTCAGTTCGCGCACGCGCTTCGCTACATCCTCATGACTGTAATTGATCGTGTGATCGCAGCCGTGGGCGCGCGCTACTTCAGCCTTGGCGTCAGTCGAAACCGTGCCGATCACGGTGAGGCCAAGCATTTTGGCCCACTGCGAGACGATTAGTCCGACGCCGCCTGCTGCGGCGTGAAGCAGCACAGCATCGCCTTCCTTGAAAGGGTAGATCCGGCGCACGAGATAGGCGGCGGACAAGCCACGCATGGTCATGGCGGCTGCCGTCTCGCAGTTGATGGTCTCTGGCAACTTGATCAGCAGCTCGGCGGAAATCAGCCGTTCCGTGCTGTAGGCGCCTAGCGTGTTGATGAAACCCGTGTAGGTCACACGGTCGCCGACCGCCAGATGCGTTACGCCGGCACCAATGGCCTCGACCACGCCAGCGGCCTCGTTGCCGAGGCCGCTAGGAAGCGGAACCGTGTAGGTTCCTCCGCGGAAGTAGGTGTCCGCGAAGTTCAGACCCACGGCCACGTGGCGTACGCGCACCTCGCCAGGCCCCGGGTCTCCCACTTCAGCGTCCTCAAAGCGAAGGACTTCGGGGCCTCCTGTTTCGTAGAATCTAACAATTTTCGCCATGTTGTCTCCTGTAATGACGTAACCGCCGCAGTCAACTGCGGCTCGCAAGGCCTTATGGCCTCACCAGTGATTTCGCCAGAAAAATCCGGTCAATGCGTGGTAGTTCTGCTTCAGTACCAGTCCGTTCGGGAAGATCAGGACGATGCATACCGCGATAGATATTGATTCCCCCGGTGGCTTCAGTCCGGCTTGCGCAGGAATCCCTGGTTTCCACCATTCCGGTTAGGCGCGAAACCATTGGCCTGAAGCGTCTCCTCCGCCGTGTCGTAGAAGACTCCAATCTTGCAAATTTCTCGCGCCTGCTTCGCCGTCGCGATCGGGCGACCGAATTCGCCGGCGATACGCACGAGTTGCCTGATCTGCTCCACCGAACTCATCTTGCCCGTGCGGGTCTGGTTCCACAGCACATCTTCGATGCCGCACCGCACATGCAGACCCAATGCCATACCGATCATGTTGATAGGCAGCACATTGAGCACTGAACTTTCAACCGTGACCACAGCACCGTCAGGCACGGCACGCAGCAAATTGGCCAGGTTGTAGATGTTCGCCTGATCCATGCCGCCGCTAATGGCCACCCAGTTCATCACCAGCGGCCCCTTGTAGACGCCGCGGCGAATCAGACGCTCAATCGTTTCAAAGCTGTTGATGTTGTAGACCTGGAACTCACTCTGGATGCCGGCGGCAGTCAGGCGTCGGATATGCTCCTCGATAAAGCTAGGATTCGAGGGGACGATCATGTCCTTGTAGGTCCCATAGAGATGCGGGAATCCGCGCGACACGCCTTTGAAGTCGTCGATACCGGCGTGCTCCGTCACGTTCATCTGCGTGGTGTTGACGGTCACTGTCACCTGATCAGGTTTCGGATCGAGGTCAGCCAGCATGTGTCGCGTATCGTCGGAAAGCCATTTGGCGGCTGCGCCGTCGGATTCGGGCGCGAAGCTGATGGAGCCGCCCACCTGGATGATCATTTCCGGCACCGCCTTGCGCACACCGGCGATCAGCTCATTAAACATGGATAGGCGCTTGCTGCCCTTGCCATCGGGTTCGCGCACATGCAGATGCAGCACGGTGGCGCCGGCTTCGTAGCAGTCCACGGCCTTCTGGATCTGCTCCTCCATGGTGATAGGGATATCTTCCGGAAAATCTGAGGGAATCCAGCCCGGCGCATAGGGAGCGGCCGTGATGACCAGAGGCTGCTGGTTTTCGGGGTACAGATGACCGTCAAGGAAATTCATGGTGTTGCATCTCCAGGTTGGAATATGAGTGTTGAGGATGTCGCTGCTGTCGGCTGAACATCTGAGGCGGCCAGTTAGTGGTCGTGCCCGCCATCACTTCCGGCTTTACATGGTATGCGTCGAACGTGGTTTTTCATGACAGCGATCATGCTCCGGCCACTAACGTCGTTTCTGTCTGACGTAACAGCGGAGCCTCGTTCAGTTCGATATCCAGATCGTCACGTGCGACCTCGCTCGACGCGGTGGGATGGTGAGCCGGCACCAGGATGCCGACCATGCACCCGTAGCACAGGGCTTCGTGAGACAAGGGCGCAAGGTTTCTGGGTGGCGCGAACGCGGAAGCAAGCCGCACCGCAATCCGCCGGGCGGTGTGAACCTCTTTCACCAATCTCTGCGCAATCGACAGTCTCAACAGCATTGGACTTCCTCCGTTCACTGTCTTCGCTTCAGTCGCAGCAGCGACGAAGCCATTGTGTTCTGAAGTGTAGTATCGAACTTAAATAATGTCGACATAAATCTGGATAAGTGTTTCCACCTGGTGTGTTTCTGTCGCGCTGGTATAAATATTAATGTCGACAACAACAAAAATGGATGTGGCGTATCTGTCGGTGCTCCGGTCAACCAGCTGGAGTCTTCGATCGACGGCAGCATCGCCTTCGCTGCGTTCGGGATGCAACCAAGGGCAGCCGTCCGTTGGATGAAGTGCAGGTGCGCCAACCGCACTTCGCCGGCGCCAGTCATCGGCGATTCGCAGGTTTAACTGAGGTCAAGAGGAGACAAAGTGAAGAAATCAGGAATTGTGTTGTTACTGACAACGTCTATCGCGTCCA
The DNA here is from genome assembly GCA_036383775.1 of Paraburkholderia sp. Lineage (GTDB taxonomy): Bacteria > Pseudomonadota > Gammaproteobacteria > Burkholderiales > Burkholderiaceae > Paraburkholderia. The sequence goes on from DASVNP010000361.1 coordinate 6,117, forward strand.
CGCCGGTATTGGCTCAGAGCTCCGTCGTGCTTTACGGCATCGTGGATACCGGTGTCGAGTTCATCACTCACGCTACGCCAACGGGTGGGTCGCTTGCGCGAATGCCCGTCATCGGGGGCGGAGATGTGCCTTCACGATGGGGGTTGAAAGGTACTGAAGATCTTGGCGACGGCCTGAAGGCGATTTTTACGTTGGAAAGCGGCTTTGCCGTATCGAACGGAACGATGCTGCAGAGCAATCGCCTGTTTGGCCGGCAGGCTTACGTCGGTTTGAGCAACGGATGGGGGCAACTGACGCTCGGCCGCCAGTACAGCATGCAAACGTGGGGGATGATCGATGCGAACATCATGGGCGCCGCGGGGATAGGTGGCGTTGGTTCGCTTGACAGTGCCTTGCTGGCGGATCGGTTCGACAACTCCGTGGCCTATATGGGCAAATTTTCTGGGCTTACAGTGGGTGCGAGTTATTCGCTTGGCCGGGATGCATCGGCCGCGGGAAACTGCGCCGGTCAGACGGGAAACGATTTTCTCGCGTGCCGCGGGCTTTCCGCGATGCTCAAATATGACGCGAGCTCGTGGGGTGTTGCTGCGACGTACGAAGAGTTGCGTGGCGGTCCGGGTTCCGCGCCGATAGCGGTCGTTCCAGGCGCACCAGGCGTCGGATTCACCAAATCTGCAGATACTGACCGCCGCTACCAGTTGAATGCTCATCTGACCACCGGCCCCGTGCGCTTCGGCGCTGGCTGGATACACCGGCTCCTTCACGGCGACACCCGGACAGCCAAAACGGATATTGAATATTTGGGCGCATCACTGCTGTACGGCGCGTGGGTTTTCGATGCTCAGGTTTCACATATAGGCAATAGCGGAGACGACGCAAACGGCACGCTCGGTGTGGTCCGGGTGAATTACGACTTCAGCAAACGTACCGCAGTGTACGGCGTGGTCGGGTATATGAAGAACAGTGGCAAAGGAGGCATTTACTCCGTCTCCGCAGGCACTGCCGTTCCTGCCGCGCCGTTTCCCGGGGCGAATCAGATTGGTCTTGAAATGGGTATCCGTCATAACTTTTGATGGGCAGTGCAGGTTAGTCCACCAGATGTGCGAGATCGTGCAGTTGGCCACGATCGAGTGCCGACGCAAGCGATCGTTGACGAGTGTGAAGAAGACTTTGCGCAAATCATGGTTGTGTTCGAACGCGTGCCGGAGGGTTCACGTGCTCGCTGCTGCTCGCGATGACCGCTCTGTAAAAGGGAGAAATCGCGCAAAGTTTGCCGGGCTTGCGGCGATCGGTGCATCTCGCGAAGCAACGTGTTTTGGAAGTTTAATATTAATGTCGACATAAATGTAAGTGAGTGCTATCTTGTAAAGACAGGCAGACAGGAATTTCCATCGCCGCGCTCCGCAGAGTCGTGGAGCGCGTCCCGCGCAAACCGTCGTGGGCTGCCAGGACAATCATCGAATACCAAGGAGATATCGTTCATGATCAAAGTGGAGAAGCTGACCGCCTGCATCGGCGCTGAAGTATCTGGCGTGAGCTTGGGAGACGCATCCCGAGATGCGTCGCTGTTCGAAGACATCAAGGCACTGCTGCTCAAACACAGGGTTTTGTTCTTCCGGGACCAGGATATTTCCCGGGCCGAACATGTTGCCTTTGCGCGCCGTTTCGGCAAGCTGGAAGACCATCCAGTGGCTGGGAGCGATCCCGGGCACCCGGGCCTTGTGCAGATCTACCGGTCGGACGCGAAGAATCCGTACGAGAACAACTATCACTCGGACGGACTGTGGCGCCCGAACCCATCCATGGGTGCCGTGCTGCGTTGCGTCGAGTCACCAGAGGTAGGGGGCGATACGATCTGGGTCAATATGGTCGAGGCCTACAAACAACTGCCTGACGACATCAAGAAGCGCATCGCGGGCTTGCGGGCAAAGAGCAGCATTGAACACTCCTTCGGCGCGGCAATGGATCTAGAGGAACGAAGAAAGCTTGCAACGCAAAATCCGGAGGTGGAACATCCCGTCGTGCGCACGCACCCGGAGACCGGCGAGAAGATTCTTTACGTTGGAAGTTTTACCACGCATTTCGTCAACTACCACACGGTTGAGAATGTCCGTTACGGGCTGGACAAGACGCCGGGAGCCAGTCTTCTGTTGAGCTATCTGCAAAGCCAGGCATCTATCCCCGAGTACCAGGTACGCTTCCGATGGAAGCCGAATAGTGTTGCTGTCTGGGACAACCGATCGACGCAGCACTATGCGGTAATGGATTACTGGCCGGCGCCGCGCAAGATGGAGCGAGCCGGAATCGAAGGTGATATACCTTACTGACCGGATGCCGCGAAGCCACGAGTCAGGTGCGTGCCTGCACCTGACGGGCTGCCGTGCCACCGGCAATGTGCGTTGACGGCGGGAGATCGGTTCGGCACGAGTTGCGACCGAATTCTTGTCGACATTACAGCGCCGAAGACTATAATGTCTAAGCGTTAAATTCGACAAAAACTCATTCCGTCCTACGCCATGGCCCGCAATAAAACGCAAAACCTTCCCGATCTTTCCACGCTCCTCACGCCCAGGAATTCACTGATGCTGGCCGTCGAGCGGGCGGTCCTGCGTGGACATGAATGGGCGTACGCGTCGGCGCCGATTGCCGAGCAGATCGCCGTTCGGTTAGCTGGAGTCATCACGCTCGACCTGGTGAAAGCGGGGCAGCGTCTGCTGGAGAAAGATATCAGCGAGGTGTTGCACGTCAGCCGTGCTCCAGTGCGCGAGGCGATGCGCATTCTGGAGCGCGATCGGCTGGTCGAGTTTCAGGCCCGCCGTGGAGCAATCGTAACAGCGCCTGACGAAGAGGAGCTTCGAGACATATTCCGTGTGCGCAGCGTGCTTTACATCACGATGCTCGAGCAGGTGGCACGCGAGTGCCCTGTCGAACTCGAGGCGTTGTTCGACACGCATATGCCCAAGCTGGTCAAAGCGGCTGAGGAGTCGGCGGATGCGTACGCCGTGGAAAGCTTTCTTCTGAACTTCGCGACGGTCAGTTTGTGCAACAACCGGCTTCTTGTCGATATCCTGCACTCTATTTCATTGCGAACACTGCGCTATGTCCGGCTAGGATTCGTGGCTGCACCGCAAGCGATTCGCGCGTCGTTAAAAGACTGGCGCGCGCTGCAGAAGGCCGCAAGCAAGCGGGACAGCGAACTGCTGCTTTCTCTCGCAGCCTCGCGATTGGACGAGGCGAAGGATGTGGCCATTCGCGCGCTCGCTGCGAACGCGACCGACGTTCGGCGCGCGCGTTCTTCAAAGACGGCTCAGTCCAAAGTAGCGGCCGCGTCCGTGGAGTGAGCCGTTCTCTCTGCGTCCGTCATGCCTAAGTCACGCACGCACAGGATCCCATCTGGCGAAGCACAGCCACTAACTTTGTCATCGTCGACAGCGCAACACTCGCACCCGCGAGGTTGGGCAAGTTGAGCGCTGCGTCTCATGCATGGCGACGAGTCGGAGCGCGATCTTATTTTGGCCGAACCAGTTTCCCTACCTGCCAGTTCAGCTTGAGGCTGGGCATGCCGTTCAACGTTCGAGCGCCTCAAATTGCGCGGCCCCGCACTGATCCGCACAGCCGATAGCGTTCGGTGCGGTCGTCGGCTCATTGGCCACGACGCGGTACGTCCGTTACAGAATGCACTCCTGTTGGACTGCGCATCATCGTTCGATCATAGCCACAAGGTTGATCATTCGGTGCAGTTGCGGGTAGTGATTTAAAGCTCGCATGCTTGCACGCTCGTCCCGGTTGCGGTAACCGCAACCGCAACGGAACATCCGTCACGCCTACCCAGGGTTTGCGCCAACGCGCGAGTTTTCGCTGCTGCGCACAGGACATCGCGTGCGATGAGATTGGTAATTAATGTCGTCAAAAATAAATCTCAGTGCTATCCTGAAGTCAGAGTGAATGTCGTGCGCGAGATCGGCGACCCGCTCATCATCAAGTCGGGTCGCGACGAGTGCCGACTTTCACGAAGACTACGTTTCTGGTGGAGGATTCGGGGCAAATCAACTTCACTGTCACGACAGCAATCACCAAGATGCCGCATTAAGCATTCAGATCCGAAGCACGCACGGCGACACAAAGAATGCATCCGGCGCAGCTGACGACGAGTAGGAAACATCGAATTTGTGAATCATCGGAGGAGACAGAATTGAACATGTATACGAGTAACGCGATGCCGACTGAGCCAGCTGTAGCGGCGAGTGCAACCCGGACCTATGCGTGGGTGGTATTTGCATTGATGTTTTGCCTGTTGCTCTCCGACTACATGTCGCGGCAGGCGATCAATGCCTTGTTTCCCATCCTGAAGGTGCAGTGGCAGATGTCCGATACGCAACTCGGCTCGCTGAGCGGCGTGGTGCCGTTGGCGGTTGGCATACTGACACTTCCGTTTTCCATCGTGGCGGACCGCTGGGGGCGGGTCAAAAGCATCGCCGTGATGGTCGCGCTGTGGAGTCTTGCGACGCTTGGGTGCGCAGTCGCCAGCAACTATCAGGAGATGTTCATCGCCCGCATCTTTGTTGGCGTCGGTGAGGCCGCCTACGGAAGCGTTGGTATTGCGATGCTAATGAGTGTCTTTCCGAAGCATCTACGCTCTACCATCGCTGGTGGGTTCACGTCCGCCGCTGCGTTTGGATCGGTGCTTGGTGTTTCGCTTTCCGGCCTTATAGCGACGCGCTTCGGTTGGCGCTGGTCGATGGGCATAATGTCGATCTTTGGCTTTGTGCTGGTGATCATCTATTGCCTCCTGGTCACGGAAAGCCGACTCGCCCGTGCTAATCCCGACAACACGAGCGGAACACCCATGTATGGCGGGGTAAAGCTGACGCCTCGCGCGCTTCTCTCCGGCCTGTTTCCGGCGCGCTCTGTGTTGTGTGCGTACATCGGCTGCGCACTTCAGATCTTCATTCAAGGCACGCTCTTCGTGTGGCTGCCGAGCTACCTCAATCGTTATTGGGGCATGCCC
>DASVNP010000362.1:0-5856 GCA_036383775.1 Paraburkholderia sp.
AACCGCTCCAGTTTTGCGGGGGGCAGGTAGTGCGGAGGTGCCGTCAGGATGGAAAGAGTTTTTGATGCCCATCGAATCCATCGAACACGGCGCCCGGAAGCTGCTGGAATACGGTTCAAATTTGAAAATCGGAGGGCCGCAGGAACTTAAGAATCAATTTATGGAAGAGTTGTCGCGGTTGAAAGCGCTCTATAAGAGGAGGGCATGATTTTGGTGAGAGATGATGCCAAGAAACCGGACTGCCCGGGAGGTGGAAACCTTCACTGACTATGCTGTATCGTGAGCGCCATCGCAGTCGCACAGACCCCACGATCTCCGTCGAAATGCTCCCGATGATTCCCCTCTACCGCGATCCCGCTTTCTATCAGCTCCTTGCCGACAGCTATGCCCGGCTACTTGGTCGACCGCTGGTGCAACAGGCCATGCCCGTGACCGAAGCTACCGAATGGCTCTATGAGCATGCCCCGTTCGCGGTACTCGCGCACAACACCGATCCAGACCCGCTCTTTATATACGGCAACAAGGCCGCGCAGCGCCGCTTTGGATATAGCTGGAATGAAATCACCCGACTGCCGTCCCGACTCTCGGCCGAGGCTCCGAATCGCGAGGAGCGGCAGCAATTTCTCGCGCGCGTACAGCGGCTCGGCTACGAGGCGGGCTACAAGGGTGTGCGTATCACCAAGTCGGGCCAGCGCTTCATGATCGAGGAAGCCACGCTGTGGCAGCTTCTCGACACGGACGGTAAGCTGCACGGCCAGGCGGTTGTCATCCCGCGCACGCGTGACCTTTGAGCGCACATTTCAATCTGGGACGAGCAGCAGTTGCTGTTTAGAAACAGTCGTTTCGAAGAGGGTGGTTTGAACGATGGTTGGGTTCGTTGTCGTCTGCTGCCGGTCGTCGCGTTGCGTGCCGCGGGAACGATATCTCGTGAAGTAGGTAGCGGGCGGCCGGGAAGAGACGTTCGACGCAGCCGCTCGAATCGTTGACAATACCCGATGCAATGTTGCTCGAAAGTCCGATCTGCGAGGAGCCCATTCGTGCGCCAAGAAAGTGACGTTCCCTTGAGTGAACGCGTGCTCGCGGTTGAAGGGCGTGCTTCACCGGCCGTCCTGTTTCATGTGCAGGGCGCACTTCCAAAGGAACGGCCTGCAAACTGTGAAGTTCTGCTCATTTCGTTTGCTTACGCTGACATTCTAATAGGTCGGACGTTCGACATCGCCTTTCCGACAAGCGTCCCGAAGTCAGTGACAAGGACACACTGCGCCATCGTCGCAGTCACGCAGCAATATGCCAAACCGTTTAGCGAGGTTCCGCACGGCTGGAAAACGATTTGCCTCATGGAATTTCCAGAGGGTATTCCAAACGTCATTGCATCCCTGCCGATGGTAAACGGGTGGTATGAGAATCAAAAGACTGTGAGTGTTTGCGATGAAGACACCTGGCGGCTGATAGTGGATTGAACGGTCGCTTTGCCGCCGTTCGAATGCCTTCTTCGGATCGACCGGAGACGACCGTCATTCATCTCAATGCCGCCACAAGCCGTTGTTCGCGGCAATCGCGAAAATTGACGACAATATCAGTTCAGCGTTGTCGTCGAATATGGGATCAACCAGCGTTCCGCCTATGCAACCTACCTTCGAAACTCAGCGCTTGCTGCTGTGTCCACGGACGCTATCAGACACCGAGGAGTGCCTCGCCATGGATCGCGACCCGGAGGTGACGCGCTTCGTCGATGGACCATGGTCAGATATGCAGGCGCATCGGGCGTTCATCGAGACACGTACACTTGCCTGCTATCCCGCTGGAATGGGTTATTGGACGATCAGGAATCGAAACAACACGTCTGATTTCCTCGGATGGATTCTTCTGATTCCCTCTGACGCGGTTGGGCCCGAGATCGAGATTGGTTGGCGCCTGCCGCGAAAGGCGTGGGGTTTAGGCATTGCTACGGAGGCCGCACGACCGGTGCTTCAGCATGCGTTCGCAACTCTCAACCTGACTGAAGTGATTGCGGAGATCGACGCCCGGAACCTCGGATCTCTGCGCGTTGCGGAAAAACTTGGCCTGTTACCACGAGAGGAAATCATGAATCATGGCAGGCCCTGCATTCGATATGCGCTATCACAACGCGACGTGCCGTAAATTGCAACAGCCCTACCGTGGCATCGATAGACTACTTTCAGGTCTGGGAAATCAGTTTCATTCGCTATGCATTGCGTGAGAAACGATGCCCCAGTTCACGCAACCACGTTAGAAAGGTATTGATGGCGGGATCCCCAAGGCGTGCATGGTGGACGTAGCTGCAATAGCGCCATGCCGGCAACGCTGGGCCGTCGAACGGAAACACGAGACGGCCCTCTTCGACATCGAGCGCTACAAGCGCGGTCGGGCCCATCGCGATACCCAAGCCATCAATGGCAGCCTGAAGGGTCAAATAAAAGTGGTCCAGTTGCTGGGAATGGCGTACAGCAAGCCGAGGATTGCCGCACGCCGCAAGCCATTCGGCCCAAAGGCCGGGATAGGTTGTCGTGTGCAGCAGGGTGTGATGCGCCAGGTCTGAAACATCGTGTATCGGATGAGATTCCAGCACCTTGGGCGAGCACACAGGCAGTCGGACTTCCGACAGAAATTCGTTGACCACGTAGCCTGCCGGTTTCTGCTCGCCGCCGCGAATCGCCACATCGCATTCGTCGCGTAGCCTTTCGATCGGTTCGTCCGAAGTAGTCAGCCGGATTTCCACCGCCGGGTTGGTCAGTTGGAAGTTAGAAAGCTGCGGCAATAGCCATCGCAACGCGAAAGTAGTTGGCGCATTGACTTTGATGATCTGCTGTCGCGTGACCCGGAGCTGTTCATTGGTGGCCAGCGCGATGCGGTCGAGTGCCGCCGATATCTCCGACAGGTAAGCGCGCCCCGGCGCGGTCAACACGACCCTTCGGCCGCGGCGTTCAAACAGGTTGTGTCCGAGCCAGGCCTCCAGTTGTCCCACTTGCCGGCTAACGGCCCCGTGCGTGACGCAAAGCTCATCAGCTGCGGCTGAAAAGCTCTCGAGCCTGGCAGCGGCTTCGAATACGCGCAATGCGTTCAATGGTGGCAGACGACGTGGCATGCGGCGAATCTCTATGTGAGTTTTCCTGACAGATCTAATGAGTTTATATCGATTTTCGTGGTGGCCGTAGTCCAATATATTGCGCTGGTTGGCCGCAGATCGGGTTCTGGATCTGTTTGATTAAGTCACCAGGAAGACTACCGTATGTCGAATGTTGTTGTGATTGGCGCGCAGTGGGGCGATGAGGGGAAAGGCCGGATTGTCGATTGGCTTGCCGAGAAGGCGGACATCGTCGCCCGTTACAACGGTGGCCACAACGCCGGTCACACGCTGGTGGTGAATGGTCAAACCTACAAACTGGCGCTGCTTCCCAGCGGTATCGTGCGCGGAAAACTTGGTCTGATCGGTAACGGCGTCGCCCTTGACCCCGAGGCGCTGCTTGCGGAGATTGACCGCATGGCCGCGCTAGGCATTCGCGTCACGCCAGATGTGCTGCAGATCGCCGAGACGGCTACGCTTGCCCTACCGGTTCATCGCGCGATCGACTCCGCTCAGGAACGCTTGCGCGCCAAGCCGCTCGGCACCACGCTGCGTGGCATCGGTCCGGCATACGAAGACAAGGTTGGGCGGCGAGGCTTGCGCGTCTGCGACCTGGCTGAACCGGAACTGCTCGCTCAAAAGCTCGACGTATTGCTTGAGCACCATAACGCGTGGTTCCGCGGCCTCGGTCTGGAACCTTTCCAGCGAGACCAGGTGTTGAGCGGCCTGCTTGCCATAGCGCCAAGAATCCTGCCCTTCGTGGGACGCGTCTGGGAACAACTCGACAAGGCCTATTCATCGGGCAAGCGCACGGTATTCGAAGGCTCGCAAGCCGTGATGCTCGACGTGGACTGGGGGAGCTATCCCTATGTGACGTCGTCGAGCACCGTGGCCGCTGGCGCAGCCAGTGGCACCGGCATCGCCCCCTCGCAGCTGGGGCAGGTACTTGGCGTCAGCAAGGTCTATGCAACGCGTGTTGGCGAAGGCCCTTTCACGTCCGAAGTGGAGGGAACACTCGGTGACGTGCTCAGACAGCGCGGTGGCGAATACGGAGTCAATACCGGCCGCCCGCGTCGCTGCGGTTGGCTGGACACTGTGCAACTGCGGCAGAGCAGCAAGGTCGCCGGCATCAACCTGCTGGCGCTGACCAAGCTGGATGTGCTCGATGGCTTCGATTCGATCTACGTGTGCGTAGGCTACGAGCTCGATGGCAAGCGCATCGACTACATGCCGTCCACCAACGCCGAGCAGCAGCGCCTGCGGCCGGTTCTCAAGCGCTTTGATGGTTGGGACGGTTCGACCCGGGGCATTCGCTCTTATGGCGATCTGCCCCGCGAGGCCGCGGCGCTGATTGAAGCGATTCAGCACGAGGTCGGCATTCCGGTGTCGATGGTTACCACGGGCCCCGAACGTGATGACGCGATTGTCTTGCGATCTCCATTCGAGTAAACGGACGACATACGAATCGGATTGACTCATGCCGACGAGTGAGACAGGCGAAGTGAGCTTTGGCGAGTGGCCGTTGTCGAGAAAGCTGAGGGAGCGCTCCGGGCCGATCGGGAACCGCCATCACGCAGTTATTGCGTCAGCGCTCCCCGTCGCCGCCCGCCCGCCTAGCTTATCGACTCGACTGAAAACGCGATGTCCTTCTGTGCTTCGAGCACCTTCAGACGTTCAGTCAACGCAGCCCTGATCGAGTCGTAGGCACCGCCGCCAAGCGTCAAGCGTAACGGAGGATGCGCCGAGTCCGCCGCGACGATCATTGCGGCGACGGTCTTGCCGGCATCGCCCCGAATTGGAAAGCTGTTGGACGCGATTGCCCGCCTGACGTCGCCCGCCGGAGTTTCGTCGTACTCGGGCATCGGCACCGCGTGATCGAGACCGGCACCGAACTGCGTGCTCGTGGGCCCCGGCTCCACGAGCACGAAGTCGATGCCGAATGGTCTCACCTCTTTTGCGACTGACTCGACGAAACCTTCGATGCCCCATTTCGTAGCGTGATAGAGGCTGAAATTCGGGTAAGCGATCTGTCCGCCTTCGGACGAGACCTGAACAATCCGCCCGCCACCCTGGCGGCGCAGGTGAGGCAGCGTCGCACGGATGACCTGAATCGATCCAGTGAGATTGGTGGCGATCTGCCGGTCAATCTGTTCATCAGTCACTTCCTCGGCTGCGCCGAACAACCCGTAGCCCGCGTTGTTCACGACTACATCGATACGACCCATCGCTTCAAATGCCGCTGTGATCTTCGAGTGCACCGCGCGGATGTCGGTGACATCGAGAGTCAGCACATGCAACCGATCTTCGTACTGTTGTTTCAGTTCATCGAGCGCCCCCTCGTGCCGCAGCGTCGCGACGACCCGATCGCCGCGTTGCAGCAGGCGCTCGGCGAGTAGCCGGCCGAGGCCTGACGACGTGCCGGTGATAAACCAGGTCTTCACCATGATGCGTCTCTCCATAAAGTGGATGGAATGGCATTGCCTGATTCACAGTTTAGGTACCCGTCATTGGTCAGAGAAGTCTCTATAGTACGTATGACCCCGTGAAAATTCGCCACCAATGACCAAGCCGACACTTGCCGATCTCACCGCGTTTTCCGCTGTCGCAACGCATCGGAGTTTCCGCCGTGCCGCCGACGCGCTCGGCGTTTCGCGCTCCTCGCTAAGTCACGCCATGCTCGCCTTGGAGCGCGATTTGGGCGTACGTCTGCTCAATCGCACGACGCGCAGCGTGTCGCCGACAGAAGCCGGCGAAGCATTGCTCGCTCGGCT
>DASVNP010000363.1:0-8694 GCA_036383775.1 Paraburkholderia sp.
GCGGTGGAAGAACGACGCACACGATCGGCGAGCGCCGGATCGAGCAGGAAATCGGAGAACTCAGCCAGAAGCCGCGAGGACGCTGGTATTTGAGTTCATATCGTTGAATTATCAGTGAGTTATGCGATGAAGTTTACAGGGCCAATGCCTCGTTTACAAGCTCTTTGAGGGCTTAAGTTGAGAGCATTGCCCCGCACAGGGGCAACGCCAATAGACCGCCGTGAATTCAAGGAAAGGCCAACACAACAAATGGACCACCGCGAACACAAGGAAAGCCCAACACCACAAGAACACAACCAACCCCGCCGCGCAGGCACAAAAAATCCCACCCCAAAACCCACAGGAACACGAACCATGATCGACAGAATATCTGCAATGCGCACGTTCATCCGAATCGTGGACACCAACAGCTTCACCCGCGCGGCGGAATCACTAAACATTCCACGCGCGACAGCGACCACAACCGTCCAGAATCTGGAAGCCCTGCTAGGCACCACTCTTCTAACCCGCACCACGCGGCGCCTAAGCATCACCCCAGAAGGCGCAGCCTACTACGAACGCTGCGCACAAATCCTCGCCGACATCGACGAAATGGAAGCCAGCATCCGCCACGCGACCGACAACCTGACAGGCCGTCTGCGTATCGAAATGCCCGGCGCCGTAGCAAGCGCCATCGTCCTCCCCGCATTGGACGATTTCCACTCCCGCTACCCGAACCTCGACCTGGCTATCGGCGTCAGCAACCGAACCGTCGATCTGGTATCCGAAGCAATAGACTGCAGCATCCAGCTCGGCGAACTGCCAGACTCAAATCTGGTCGCACGGCAACTAGGCACGCTCGAACACGTAACCTGCGCAAGCCCTGCCTACCTGGCCCGCTACGGCACGCCCGGCAATCTCGAAGATCTGCGCGGACACGCCGCGGTCAATTGCATGTCGCCCCATAACGGGCGCGAAGTGGATTTCGATTTCGAAATGGATGGCGAAGCGCGAAGCGTCAAAGTCGGCGGCTTCGTCAAGGTCAGCGACGAGCAGGCCTACCTCACGTGCGGACTGCAAGGCCTCGGCCTGATCCAGCCCGCTCGCATCGCCGCGCAACCGTTCCTCGACTCGGGGCTGCTGCGCGAAGTGCTGCCGCAATGGAAGCCCGTGCCGATGCCGGTGTCGATCGCGTATGTGAAGAATCGCCGCGTGTCGCCTCGGGTGAGGGCATTCGTCGACTGGCTCGCGGAGCTGTTCGAGAAGGCAGAGCACGTCGATCAGGATCTCTCGCGTGTCCGTCAGTTGCTGCGCGGCCTGCATCCCGCCTGAGGCGGGTTGGATGCAGGCGCGCAATACAGCATGAGCTACGTCAGTTCGATAGCGTGACCGGCACCGGCCGTGTCAGCAGATCGACATAGAAGTTGAAGAAGTTCGGATTATCGAAGCGTTTGACAATGGTCATCTTCTGCAATCCCGCCGGCGGCGAACTCGCGTAACCCGTTGCCTTGCCATCGTTGGCGCCGAAGCTCATGTCCACATCTACCCACTCGTCCACCGTTTGCGTGGCAAACGAAGGGTGCATCAGATACGCAAGCGTGAGCGTGTCCCAGATGTTCGTCGTGTAGTTCGGGTTCGTCTCGAATCCATTCTTGCCGTCGTACCCATAACCGTTCAACGTCTTGAACAGTTGCGTAATGATGGTCTGCTTCGCCGGATCGTGCGCGACGCGGTCGTACAGTGCCTTGTCCATCTTCACCGTGTCCGTCACATCGAGCGGAATCACCACCTGTTTGATCGGTAGACGCAATACCGTCTTTGCCGCCTCCGGATCGAACCACCAGTTGAACTCCGCTGTCGGCGTGGTGTTGCCGGGCACGTCGATCGCTCCGCCCATGTAGATGATCTGCTTGATCAACGGCACGATCTCGGGATGCTGACGCGTGGCAAGCGCGATATTAGTCAGTGGGCCAATCGCCAGAATCGTCACCTCGCCGGGATACTGCTTCACCGAATCGACAATGAAATCCACCGCGCTCTTGCTCTGCACCTTGGTGTGCGTGGCAAAACCATCCGGCGGGGCCACGAGGTCGCTGTCCGATTTCGGCTCGGCTGTGCTCCATGCGCCAAGATAACCGTCGCCGCCGGGGAATTGCTTCAATTCGGCCTGAATGGTGACGAAATCGTGGGACAACGCATAGTTGGCGCCGGCATACACACCAATCTGTTTTTCTACGCCGAGACGTTCGACCGATTTCAACGCGTCAGACACGCCCTGCTTCAACCATTGATTGCCCGACACCACCGTAATGCCCAACACTTTCAGAGAGCCCTGCGCCTGCAATTGCGCGGCCATCACGCCGAGCTGGCCGTCGTCGCTCAAGGTGTTGTAATCGCTGTCGATAATAACTTTGGGAGGATCTTGAGCTGTGATCTCGCTGCCGCCACACGCGGAAAGCGTCGAGACGGCCATCACGCTCGCTACACACGTCAATGCCACGAAGAGTCGCTTCACTGATATCTCCTTTATTTATATTGCCGTGCCGGATGAAAGGCCAGGGCGGCGATTTCCCCGCACGAATACGCGCCATGCCCGATTCTGTCGATGGAACGCGTGCGCGTTGAATGGCACGCAGAGCAAGCGGCAAGCCGCAATGGGACGAAACCCATTGAGGCCGATACCGCTCGTGAACGGCACTAGCCGGACAGGCCGCGCGCCCCGGTAACCGGGCGCGCCTGGTTGAACACTACTGTTGACGAGCCGGCGTCGCCGACCCAGGACATGAGGGATCTTTGCCCCAATGGCCGTCGCACACGCGCCAGCGGCACAACTGGTCTTCGAAAAAGCCGCGCTGTCCGCACTCCTTGACGCGTTCAGCGAGCTTCGCATCACCGGTTGCCGATGCGCTGACCTTGGTGGCGACGGTACCGCTCGCGGTTTTAGTCTCGGCCGGCTTCGTGCGTGCGACAAGTGCCGCTAATAGATCGGCATCCGAATCATCTTTCGCAGCAGTGCCGCTCGGACGCGTTTTCTTCGCCTGAGCGACCGCCGTCGGCGCGCTCGCATGGCGATTGCTGGCGGTCGCGCTTTCCTTCTTGCCGTGCTTGTCCTTCGCGGCCACCGCCGTCGCGGTCTTGCCATGCTTAGCCGCCGGCACGGTGACCGCCGACGCGACCGTTGCGGACGCAACAGGTGCAGGTGCGCTGCTCGGCTCGGCGCCGTCGGCAAGCGCGCGCGACAAGCGGCTCTCGTCGCCGCTCACGGTTCCCGACGCGGCTTTGCTGTCGGTATCGTCAGCCACGATCGTTGCCGCTTGCGACGACGCCGGAGCAGGCGCCTCCGCTTTCACCGCAACCTGCGGCACGGCGCTCGCAACAGCCGCAGCCGGCTTCTCTACGTTGGCCGATGTAGCCGATGCCAACGACTCGCTCTGCCCTCGCTTCTGCATATGCCAGGCGCCCCAGCCGCCGGCCGCGATGACGAGCAAGGCGATCAGCGCAAGCGTTGCTTTGGACCGGCGTGGCTTTTCCGTAGGCGGCGCGACGCGGCCTTCGAGGTTTGCAAGAATTCGCGAACCATTGCCATCAGTGCCCTTAGCCTTATCGGATAGCAGGCTAGGCGGGACTTTGGAATTCGAACTTTCCGGCGCACTCATTCACTGTCTCATTGAATCCTGGATTATTTCGCCGTGATAATACGTTCTGGCTCATCTCCGAGCAGGCCTGATTCTAAGAGCAAGCATTACAAAATACAATTGTTTCCAATTTCCGGGGTCGCCTTTGATTGCCGTAGTCCTTCTCGCTTATTTCGCCGTCGCGGTCCTGATCGCTGCAATGCTGCTATTGCCGACAGTACGCGCCTCTTTATTGGGCGCGGCACTCACTATTCACGGACGCTTTATGCGCGGGGCATCGCGTGGTGCATCTCATGCTCGCGGTCAATTAACGCGCTCGGCAAAAATTTCGCAATCAGCCGCAGTTGATATGCAAAAGTTACTGATAAAGCGGCGCTTGCTGATTTTCACTACGACAGGTATTCTTGCGACGCCGCCATTGGTGGCATTGGCATTACGCGGCAGGCAATTATTCCAATTCGATGACACCGCGCGGGTTCCGGACGAGAAAATTGCTGCGTTATTAAACGGCGAACAGCTCGTACCCCCGCCGCCGCTACCGCCCGAGGTGTTCGCAACGCAGGAAGTCGAGCAGATTCGGCCCGCGCTTAAAGACGCGAGCCGCGACTGGAATTTGCTCGATGCCGATTTCAGAACGCGTTTGCTGCTCGTCTACAAAATCATGCACGAGCAATACGGGTATGAAATGGCTTTGCTGGAGGGTTATCGCAGTCCGGAGCGGCAAAACCGGCTTGCGCAAATGGGGGGCAACGTCACCAATGCCGCAGCGTTTCAAAGCTATCACCAATACGGCCTTGCCGCGGACAACGCGTTTTTGCGTGACGGCAAGCTCGTCATTTCAGAAAAAGATCCCTGGGCCATGCGAGGTTATCAGTTATACGGGCAGACAGCCGAACAGGTAGGTCTGACGTGGGGTGGCCGCTGGAAATTGATGGATCTCGGGCACGTCGAGTATCACAAACCCGGCTTCGTCATCGGGCGCGGTCATTAAGGTGAAGCGGGTAGTAATGAGGTCGGTAATGGGGCGTTCAATCAAATTTTCTGGCGAAACGCGGCAATGCCGCGCGCATAACGGCGTTGATCCCGATACCGTCATCGCGACCCGTTATTATGGATTTAACAATTCGGCCGCATTCGCACTCTTTTGAATATGCTTTCGTTTTATTTCAAACGCCGCACACACGCCATGCTGTCTGCCACGTCACGCGCCACGACACCTATTACCAAGACCTGAACGGCTTATGCGACGCATCCTCAACGTGTTGACCCACACACGCACGCTCTCGATCATCGGCCTGCTCGCGCTCGCTGCTGTTTTATTCATCGGCGCCGATACCTTGCAGATCGACCTGATGTGGCCCGCCATCGTGCTCGGCGCGGTGATTGCGCTATGGCTGCTGGTCTGGCTCGCGCGCCTCCTGCGCACGCGGCGTGCGAACCGCAAGCTCGGCGACATGCTCGAACAGCAAGCTGAGCAGCAAACCGAGGCCGGCCCCGCGCCCACTCCCGCACGCCAGGCCGAACTCGACGTATTGCGCACGCGCCTTGTCGACGCTGTGAAGACCATCAAGACGTCGAAGATTGGCCAGGTCTCGGGCGGCTCGGCGCTGTATGAGCTGCCGTGGTACATCGTGATCGGCAACCCCGCTGCCGGCAAGAGTAGCGCGGTGCTGAATTCGGGCTTGCAATTCCCCTTCGCCGACAAGAACAACGCCGTGATTCACGGCATTGGCGGCACGCGTAACTGCGACTGGTTCTTCACGACGGAAGGCATTCTGCTCGACACCGCGGGCCGCTATTCGGTGCACGAGGAAGATCGTACGGAATGGCTCGGCTTTCTCGGGCTGCTCAAGCGCTTCCGGCCGAAGGCGCCGATCAACGGCATCATCGTCACGGCCAGCATTGCCGAGTTGACCAACAGCAAGCCCGAGTTCGCGATCAATCTCGCGAAGAACCTGCGCCAGCGCGTGCAGGAGTTGACCGAGAAGCTCGAAGTGTTCGCGCCGGTGTACGTGATGTTCACCAAGGCCGACCTGATTACCGGCTTCACCGAATTCTTCAGCGGCAGCGACCGCCAGGAATTCGACCGCGTGTGGGGCGCCACCCTGCCCTATGAGCCCGACGAGAAACGGGACGTGGTTGGTCTGTTCGACGAGCGCTTCGAAGAACTGTACGACGGCCTGAAAGAAATCAGCGTCGCGCAGATGTCGATCAACCGCGGCAACAAGCTCTCGCCGGGCCAACTGAGCTTTCCGCTCGAATTCTCGACCATCAAACCCGCGTTGCGCGCGTTTCTTGCCACGCTGTTCGAGACCAACCCGTTCCAGTACAAGCCGATTTTCCGCGGCTTCTACTTCACCAGCGCGTTGCAGGAAGGCGAAACCAATAGCGCGGCGGCCACCCGCATCGCGAACCGTTTTGGCCTGAGCTCGGACAGCCTGCCCAAGCCGCATAGCGCGTTCTCGAAGAACGGCTTCTTCCTGCGCGATCTGTTCTCGAAGGTCATCTTTGCCGACCGGCAAACGGTCAAGCAATTCGCCAGTCCCGCCAAGACGCGCATGCGCTACGCGACCTTCTTCGGTTTCGTGGCGGTGCTCGCGCTGGCGCTCGGCGGCTGGACCTGGTCGACGGTCAACAACGAACAGCTCACGGCCAACGTGCGGGCCGACCTCGATAACGTGGTACGCCTGCAGCAGAACCGCAACGACCTGCAATCGCGCCTGCAGGCCATGGACGTGCTCGAGGACCGCATCGACCAGCTCGAGCAATTCCGCCGCGACCGGCCGCTCGCCGTGTCACTGGGCCTCTATCAGGGCGACCGCCTCGAACAGCGCCTGCTCACCGAGTACTACAACGGCGTGCGTCAGATCCTGCTCGACCCGGTCTCGCAGAATCTCGCGTCGTTCCTGAAAGACGTCAACGCGCATCCTGATCAGCTCGCGCCGTTGAACCGCACGCCGGACGCCGCCGCCATACCGGTGTCGGCGCATTCGGCGATGGCGGCGAACAGCCAGGGCGGCCTGTATAGCGACGCCTCACCGACCAACGTGGAAGACGCGTACAACGCGCTCAAGACCTATCTGATGCTGAGCGACAAGCGTCACGTGGAAACGGCCCACCTCACCGACCAGGTGGCCCGCTTCTGGCGCGGCTGGCTCGAAACGAATCGCGGCAACATGCCCCGCGACGAGATGATCCGCAGCGCCGAACGCATGATCACGTTCTATCTCTCGCGCGTGTCGGACGACGACTGGCCGATGATCGACCAGAACCTCGGTCTCGTCGACCAGACGCGTGAAAATCTGCGTCGTGTGGTGCGCGGCATGCCAGCGCGTCAGCGCGTCTATGAAGAAATCAAGGCGCGTGCCTCGACCCGTTTCGCGCCAATGACGATCGCGCGCATCGTCGGTGAAAACAATACGGCGCTGGTGGCGGGCAGCTATGCGATCCCCGGCACCTTCACGCGTGAAGCGTGGTTCCAGTACGTGCAGCCCGCTATTCGCGACGCCGCCACCAAGGAACTGCAGGCGAAGGACTGGGTGCTCAACACGTCCGCGCACGACGATCTGACGCTGGAAGGCAGCCCCGAGCAGATCCAGAAGGCGCTCGTCACGATGTACAAGACCGAGTACGCGATGCATTGGCAGAAGTTCATGCAGGGCATCGCGGTGCAGAACTTCGGCAGCTTCGGTCAGGCCGTGGACGCGATGAACCGTCTGGGCGATCCGCAGGATTCGCCGATCCGCAAGGTGCTCGAAACCGCGTACGACCAGACTTCGTGGGACAACCCGTCGCTCTTCAATGCGAACCTGAAGCGCGCCCAAACCGGCGTCACCAGTTGGTTCAAGAACTGGTTCTCGCGCGCGCCGACCGGCCAGCTCAACGCGAATATCGACATCAACGGCAATCCGGTTGAAATGCCGATGGGTCCGATCGGCCAGGAGTTTTCGGCGCTGGGCCGCATCGTCGTCGCCGGCGACAACGGTTCGATGCTCAAGGGCTATATGGACACGCTGTCGAAAGTCCGCACCCGCTTTAACGTGATCAAGAATCAGGGCGACCCGGGACCGGGCGCGCGTCAGCTGATGCAGCGGACGCTAGACGGCAGCGGCTCCGAACTCGCCGATTCGCTGAAGTACGTCGACGAACAGATGCTCACGGGCCTCACCGACTCGCAGCGCAAAGCCCTGCGTCCGCTGCTCGTGCGTCCGCTGATGGCCGCGTATGCGGTGGTGATCCAGCCGGCCAGCGTCGAAGTCAACAAGGTGTGGAACGCGCAGGTCTATCAGACCTTCCAAGGGTCGCTCGCGAACAAGTATCCGTTCGCCAGCGACGCGAAGGTCGAAGCCGGCGCCGGCGAGATCGCCCAGGTGTTTGGCCCGGATGGCGCGATCGCCAAGTTTGTCGGCACCACGCTCGGACCGCTCGCGGTGCGCCGCGGCGACACGCTGACGGCACGCACGTGGGGCGACATGGGCCTCGCGCTCATGCCTGACTTCACCAGTGGCTTCGCGCGCTGGGTGGCGCCGCTCGCGGGCGGCGCGGCCGGCGCGGCAGCGGGCCAAAGCTCGTCGGAGCCGCAGACCGTGTTCCAGATCCTGCCGCAGCCGAGCAGCGGCACGACGGAATACACGCTGGCGATCGACGGACAGCAGATGCGCTACCGCAATACGCCGCCGCAGTGGACCAACTTCGTGTGGCCGAATCCGTCGGGTTCGCCGGGCGCGACATTGAGCGCGACGACCTTCGACGGGCGCACGCTTCAACTGGTCAACGAACCGGGCCGCTACGGTCTGGAGAAGCTGATCAATTCGGCGCAACGCAAGCGCCGCCCGGACGGCACCTTCGATCTGTCGTGGACGCAAGGCAACGTGACGGTGGCGGTCAGCATGCGCATCATCAGCACGTCGCAAGCTTCGAGCGGCAGCAGCGATGCGCCACAACAACAGAGCCTGCGCGGCTTGCGGCTGCCGTCTTCGGTGGCGGACGTGAGCGCGGCGGCGAATTCGGTCAACGCGACAGCGGCGGGCGCACCGGGCGCCGTGCCCGCGCCAACGCCGGCAACTGCGCCGGCTTCACC
>DASVNP010000364.1:0-7312 GCA_036383775.1 Paraburkholderia sp.
ATTGGCGGCGGCATGAGCCCGGTGATCTGCTCCGCGCTGCTCGCCGCGCGCAACGGCGACCCGCTGTGGGTTGCATGTTATGTCGCAGCGAGCTCGTTGATCGCTGCCGGCTTCGTGTTGCTTGCGCCGCGCAGCGGGAGCGTATCGATCGCGGTTCCTGAGCCGGCCGCGCAATCGCAAGTCGGCCAATCCTGAACACTTATCCGACCACAAGGAGGCTCACATGAGCGACCACGATAAATCGAACCTGAGTCGCGGCATCGCCGCCGAGATGGACCACAAACTCGAACAGGGCGCATGGGACGACAGGCAGAAGCTCGCGCTGGCGTGCCGGATGCTCGCGCACGAAGGACATTCGGAGACGCTCGCGGGGCAGATAACGCTGCGCGCTGCCGACGGTACATTCCTGACGACGGCGATGGCCGTTGGCTTCGATGAAATCACGCGCGGCAGCGTGATTCGCATCGACGATCAAATGCAGGTGATCGAAGGCAATGGTATGGCGAATCCCGCCATCCGTTTTCATCTGTGGATTTACCGGCGCAGGCCGGATGTCAACTGCATTGTCCATACGCATCCACCGTATGTGAACGCATTGTCCATGGTCGGCGTGCCGCTCGAAGTCGCCCACATGGACGCCACACCGCTCTTTAACGACTGCGCTTTTCTGAAAGAATGGCCAGGGCTCCCGATCGCCGACAATGAGGGCGAGATCATCTCCGGTGCGCTCGGCAACAAGCGGACGATCCTGCTGGCGAATCATGGATTTCTCGCGGGCACGTCCTCGATAGAGGAGTCGGCCTATCTGTCCGTGCTGATTGAACGCGCGGCGCGCAGCCAGATTCTGGCCAGGTCGATGGGGCAGATCGTGCCTATCGATCCCGCTTTGGCGAAGGAATCGCACGATTTTCTGCTGCTGCCCAGCATCGTCAAGGCGAGTTTCGCGCTGTTCGGCCGACGCGTGATCCGGCGTGAACCGGAGGTTCTTTTCTAGTCAGTTACCCTCGCTTTTGGCGAACAGCGGGCTGCGCGATAATCGCATGACATGGGCGGACACCGCCTCGAACGCAGTTTCCGGGAGTTTGTCATGCGCACTATCGACTTGCCGTACGCTCCGACGCTCTGCGATATGCCCGCGCGTTGTCTCGACGACTGGAAGCTCTCACTCGACGACATTGTCACGCCGGGCGACATTCTGCTTCCCGGAGACATGTCCGAGGGTGAAATCCGCGCGGGCAGGCTGATGGGCGGCGGTGTGCTCGCGACCGTGCAACTGGGGCTGTCGGAAGTGCGTCACGAATGGTCGCACCTGCAGAATCTCGCTGGCGACGACGTTATCGTTCTGATCGTCCTCGACGGCTGCGGCACGGTCACGCAACAGGAGCGCACGCTGCCTTTCAACGCCGGTGACATTACATTCCGGCGTGCACGCGTGCCGTCGACGGCACGCATCGACGAGCCGGCGAAGTTTGTCATGCTTCGTTTGCCAATCACGCGGTTTTTCGGGCATGCGATGTCGCGCTTCTCGCCTTTTGCACCTGCCTGCGCCAGCAGCGAATCGGGGATTGTCCTCACGGTGCATCGTTTCATCGAATCGGTCTTGCCGTCGCTCAGGCAGCAGAGCGCAAATACGGCGGCGGCAGCGGAGCAGTCGCTCGTGTCGTTGCTCGCGGCGGCGTATCTGGAGTCGGCGGGGGACGCAACCGTTGAGCCGGTTGCGGGAGGCGCGAATCCTCTGCGATGGTCGCAATTGCGCGCGTTCATTGCTTCCAACCTCCACGATCCCGAACTGGACGTCGAAGCGTGCGCGAAGGCGCTAAGCGTGTCGAAACGCTATGTTCACAAGATGTTCGAAGCCAACGGCACGCACTACGGGAGGTTCGTGCTGGAGCATCGCCTCGCCCGCAGCCGTGACGATATGACGAATCCACTTTGCGCGGAATTGTCGATCGAGCGCATTGCGTACAGGAATGGCTTTAACGACCCTGCGCATTTCAGCCGAAGCTTTCGAACGATGTTCGGCACTACGCCGGGTGCGTACAGGAAGCAATGCGGCGGCGCTGTTAAGGAAAGAAGAGGCGCAGCGTTGTAGTTGGGACTAGTGCGGTACGCTTCCCGGATCTGCCAGCCATCGTGAGACAGCGGACAGTACCTGCGTCTCGATGCCAAGAAAACCATGTGGCGACTTCGCCCCGCATTCACTGGCGCCAATCCCGCCGCGCTCGCTGCTTGATACCTGCAGGAACTGGAACCGGTTGTCCTTGGCGAGCGTGCGTGCCGCGCTAAACGGTGAAACCCGGCATCCGTCATTTTCGTTCGACACCACCAGCACCGGAGTCGCACCGACTTCCCAGTGCATGCCCGAAAGTCCGGCCTCGCCACGCATGCCGATCGTGACGGGCGAAGTCAGTACATACGCGTCGGCCAGCCGTGGTTCCCGTTGGAGCACATTGCCAACTGAAATCGTGCCCCGGCTGGTGCCCACGAGAGCGATCTTTGCGGCTGGAAAGCGTTGCCTGAGCGTCGCGACAATGACGTGCAGGTCTTGAGCGTGAGTTTCGCTCAAGCGGAATGCGTCATTCATGCCGGACAATTGATCCGATGGTGCATCGACGATAGCAATCGCATCGCCCGCAGAAGTCCAGTAGCCGGCGGTCCGGAGGAGGAAATTTGCCCTCATTGTCGTTGGGCCGGTTTCGCCGAGGGCGACTGCACCGTCATCTCCGGCAAACAATACGATGACCCATGGCGGCGCGCTGGCTGGCTGTTCGATGAAGATAGCCTGGGTTTGTGGCGTTCGTACGGGCACCTGCAGTAGTTCACCGGAATACGCTGGGATCGCGGTTAGGAGTGTGCAGGCGAATGCGCAGATTGGGGCCGCGAATCTGAGCAGCGGTTTCCAGAGCCTGTTGGTGAAACAGGTTACGGGTCTTGCTCGTGTTGATTTCTGATCACGCATTTTGAAGACCGCGTTATTGTTCCATTCACAGCATACGTGAGTTGGATACAGGATCGGTAAGATCGTCTGTCACGAGATACACACACAAAGAGATTGACCCCGCAGGAGGTCGAACCTTTCAGAAACCCTCCGCCGTCGCCTCGCGATTCATTTGCTACACTCGATCAAGGACCAGACCTGTTTGGTGCTCGGTTTGACCCTGAGGGCGGCGGCTGAGCAACTACGTCGACATTTTCTCTTCATTGACCTGGCACCACAATTGCAAGCCTGAGCGTCGGTCCTTCGTCGCAAGGCACGAATGGGTGCGGAGTGTCGTCATGATTGAGTCTTCCGATTTTCGGAGCAAAAAGCTATTGCTCAATCACGGAGGCGGCCGCATGCCCGCACTCGGATTCGGCACGCTGATTCCCGACCCAGCTACGACGACCAGTGCCACCAGAGACGCGCTGGAAGCCGGTTATCGACACTTCGATTGCGCCGAGCGATACCGGAACGAGCGAGAGGTCGGTGAGGCTCTGCGGATAGGGCTTGCTGCAGGAGGGATCGCCCGCGAAGACATTTTCGTGACCACCAAGTTATGGAACTCCAATCACCGGCCTGAGCGTGTCGGACATGCTTTCGATGCAAGTCTTGAAAGGCTCAGACTCGACTATCTTGATCTCTATCTGATACACACGCCGTTCGCATTTCAAGCGGGAGACGAGCAGGACCCGCGCGATGAAAACGGGAACGTCATTTACGACAAAGGCGTGACTTTGTTAGACACGTGGAAGGCGATGGAGGATCTCGTCGACCATGGAAGATGCCGGGCCATCGGACTATCCGACATCGGCTTGGACGAATTGCGGCCTCTTTATGAATCGGCACGAATCAAGCCGGCGGTAGTGCAGGTCGAAGCACATCCGTATCTTCCAGAAACGGAACTTCTGGAATTCTGCAAAGAGAAAGAGATCGTGTTTTTGGCCTTTGCGCCATTGGGTCACGGAATCAGGCCGGGGCCACTTGAGGATCCCCTCGTATCCGAGATCGCCGAGCGAATTGGAAAGACGCCAGCACAGGTGCTGCTTGCCTGGGCGATTCAACGTGGCTGCGCTCTGCTCACCACCCCCAAAACTGCGGCACGCGCGCGCGAGAATTTCGATATCTCCGCGCTTCCGGCAGACGCGTTCGATGAAATCAACCGGATTGAGACGAGACAGAGGTTCAACGAAGTCGTCAAGACGGGCAGCCCGGGGTTCATTCCGCGAAGCACACAATAGATCGATGTGAACGGTATCCGGAGGCAAGCCATGCAGGAAGAACAGATACGTGAAGCACTGAATGCCCACTGGCGCGCGTCGGCAGCGGGGGACCTCGACGCTGAACACGATATTTACGATGACAACGCCATCTGTGAGTATCCGCAGTCAGGCGAACGAATCCTCGGACGAGTCAATTTGCAGGCGCTGCGGGGTCATCATCCAGGTAAGCCATCGGGTTTCGACGTCAGGCGAATTCAAGGAGAAGGTAATCTGTGGGTCACGGAATACTCCATCAACTATCAGGGGCGAGCGGCTTACACAGTAAGCATTATGGAGTTCCGCAACGGCAAGGTTGTTCACGAGACCCAGTATTTTTCGGATCCCTTTGAGGCGCCGGGTTGGCGGAGTCAATGGGTTCAGCAGGGTGCGTGACCGGCTGTTCAACATCAGCGACAGTCGCGGCTCTGCTATTGAGCAGGCTGGAAAGACCGGCCACATACGATCGATCCAATTAGCGCCTCGCCGCGTTTTTAGAAAACCGCGAAGTCGTGCCTTGCACATGTCGATTTCTCCCGCGATCATTCGTCGTATTCACAGGAGGCGCTTTTTGCCTCCGAACACTATCGTCTTCAAAGGAGAAACCCAAATGCGTGTAATGGTCATGGTTAAGGCAACCCCCGAATCCGAAGCCGGGCAGATGCCAAGCATGGAGCTCATCGCGGCGATGGGCAAATATAACGAGGAACTGGTAAAGGCAGGGATCATGCAAGGCGGCGACGGACTGAAACCGAGTTCGGCGGGTGTACGCGTGAGGTTTTCAGGGAAGGATCGAACCGTCGTTGACGGCCCATTTGCAGAGACCAAGGAATTGATCGCCGGATATTGGCTCTGGCAAGTTCAATCGATGGACGAAGCGATTGAATGGGTCAAGCGCTGCCCGAATCCGATGATGAGTGATTCAGAGATTGAGATTCGACCTTTCTTTGAGCCTGCGGATTTTGGTGAGGCGTTTACACCTGAGCTTCAGGAGCAGGAAAAGCGTCTACGGCAGCAGATTGACGGGCAGACCCGTTGACAATATTTGCCGCATCAGTCTGCGGGGCACGCGGAGGCCGCCCCGCCCCGACTGTCTGAGGCTTAAGTCAGGCGTCCTGGGTCGTGCAGGGGGACGAGGTGCAACGCGGTTTCATGGCATTATCGTGTGCACCTTCAAACCTGCGCTGGAGCATACGTCATGGCGACTTACATTGTTTTCACAAAAGAAAGCACTAACGATCAGGGGGAACTCGACATCTACCAAAGCAGGGTGGGCGAGACCTTTAAAGGTCACCCCGTTAAGGTTCTCGCTGCTTACGGACCTCAGCAGGTCCTTGAGGGCGACGCGCCGGAGGGCGTCGTGATCGTGGAGTTTCCGTCGACGGCGGACGCGCGTGCGTGGTACGACAGCCCGGCCTATCAGGAGGTCGCGCAGCACCGGTTCAAGGGCGCGCGCTATCGCGCCGTTCTCGTCGAAGGCGTGTGACGAAAGGCGATGCATAACCATTTTGCATATTGTTGAGCCTTTCAACCAGGGGTAGTCGTGAACAGCGTTTCAATTGAGGCCGTCGCGCCGGGCGATGCCGACGTGTTTGTGGCACGTCAACCCGTCATGGATCGGGCTGGTCGCGTTGTCGCATACGAGCTTCTTTTCAGAGACGGTCCCACCGGGGGCGCGCGGATCGCGGACGAACTGCGTTGCACCACAGCGGTGATTGAACGTGCCGTGGGCTCGATCGGTCTCGAACGGCTTGCCGGCAGTAAGGCCTGCTTTCTGAACTGCCCAAGTGATTTTCTGTTTTCGGACTACCCGTATGTGCTGCCGGCCTCACGTTTCGTTCTGGAGGTTCTGGAGTCTGTCGAGCTGACAGCGGATCTCTCGCGACGTTGCAGCGAGTTGCGAGGAGCGGGTTTCCAGATAGCGCTGGACGACGTCAGGAGCATGACCGACGAGGTCCGATGGTTTCTTCCTTCCGTCGACATCGTCAAGATCGACTGGCCGTTTGTTGAACGCGCGGAGTTACCGGAGCTGGTCAGCCAGTTCAAACGTGCGGGAAAGGTCGTGCTCGCCGAGAAAATCGAACGTGCTGAAGATGCGGAGTATGCCCGGCAGCTGGGTTGCGATCTGCTGCAAGGCTATTATTTTGCCAAACCGCAGATTCTGTCAGGCAAGCGCGCGGTGCCGCCAGTCAAGGCGATTCTTCACGTGTTCGACCTGGTCGGAAGCGATGCGCCGTTGGGCAGTATTGCGCGCGCGCTAAAAGAAACGCCAATGCTGGTTGCCCAACTCTTACGGCTTGCAAACAGCAGCGAGCAGCCTAACGGCAAAACGGAACGCATTTCATCGCTTAAACAAGCGCTCTCGATAGCCGGAAGCCGCAGACTTTTGCACTGGTGCGGACTTCTGCTTTACGTCGGCCGCGACGACCTTCCAGTCGAAGATGATCCGCTCGCGCTGCTCGCGCAACGCCGGGCGCATTTCATGGAAGAGGCGATCGAGGCGATGCCGGATGGCCCGCGTTCGCTGGCAGCTGCGGGCTATCTGACTGGCATGCTGTCGTTACTGCATGTCGCGTATCACATGGAACTGCGCAGCTTCGTCGACGAGCTACCCGTTTCTGATGCAATCCGGCTGGCAATCCTTAACGGCGGTGGCGTACTCGGCGAATTGTTGTCGGTCGCCACGCTGCTTGAGCGAGGCGATGTGGATGCGGCGGCGGGGAGACTTCAACAGCTGGAGTTTTCCCCCGCAGCGGTTCGGAAGATCATCGAGTGCTACTGAGGCGATTTTCAGTAGCACGCGTTTTCACGGTCAAGCCGCGCATTCCGCGTAGTACCGGTTCGGTGCCGGAAAAACGCCGGTCATTACTTCAATCATGAATGGACCGTTAAGCCGGGACGCCTCGCCGAGCGCATCTGCCAGATCATCGAGGCGCTCGACCCTGCGCGACGCGACACCAAGCGAAGCGGCAAAAGTGGCCCAATCATGACTCGGCAGTTCGCTGAACTGCGCGGGAATGGAGCCATTGCTGATTGCGTCGATGTGGACCGCGCCATGCGCAGCGTTGTTCAACAC
>DASVNP010000365.1:0-46947 GCA_036383775.1 Paraburkholderia sp.
GCGCGTCGCCCACCATGAACTGATCGCCGGCCGGATTTTGCTTGAGCACGCGCTCGAAGTACGACATGAACTTCGGAATGCGGTTGTCGATGAAGTCGTGCGCGCGTGCTTTCGCGGCGTCTTTCTGGTCTTCGTAATAGAGCGCGCTGGCGAGCGGATGATGCGTGTCGTGCGCCTCGGTGACCATATCGGCAATCGTCAATTGCAGGCCGTTGGCCACAAAGCGCAAGCTTTCCACCTTCGGCGCGAGGTTCAGCCTCGGGCCGAGATAGAACAGGATGTTGGCGGTCTGAGCGATCACCAGATCGCCGTCTTTCAGGAACGGCGGCGCGAACGGCGGGTGCGGCTCGTCGCGGCTCTTCATCACGTCCATCATGGCGCGCGTGCCGAGTCCTTTCGACGGCTCGCCGCGCGTGACTTCCACGTAGTCGGCGCCGGCTTCTTCGAGTGCGAGCCGCACGAATTCGCCGCGGCCCTGGAGGCCATCCCAATAGTACAGTTCCAGGCTCATCGATCGATCCTCATTCCGGTGACATGGACACGTCGCAAAAGCACATAGCGTGACTTGAGCGCGTCGGCAGCCAGTATGCCGCGCGGGCGTGACGGATGGGTCTCCTGAATGCGCAAAACCCCGCACGCGGCGGGGTGGGTGTAAAGGCTAGGGGCGCTTAGCCGAACAGGTGCTGGACAGCCCATGTAATTCCCAGTCCGCCGGCAATCAGCCACACATACAGAATGAAACCGGTGGTCAGCGCCCGGGGGCCGGCCTGACGGATCTGTGCGATGCGCGTTTCGATGCCGAGCGCGGTCATGGCCATCGTCAACGCGAAGGTGTCGAGCATGTTGAGCGTGCTGGTCGCGGCTTCCGGCAGCACATGCAGCGAGTTGATCACGACGAACGCGAGAAAGCCGACTGCGAACCAGGGAATCGCCAGCTTGCGCGGTGCATTGCTGTGGGCGCCGGCCGAAGCGTGGGTGCGGCGAGCCGAGCTGTTCACCCACATGCCGACCACCAGCAGCACTGGCACCAGCAGCATCACGCGAGTCATCTTGACGATGGTGGCGATATGCGTCGCTTCCGGGCTCACGTTGCTGGCCGCGCCGACCACCTGCGCGACTTCGTGAATCGTACCGCCGAAGAAGAGGCCGGCGCCCATGGTGTCCAGATGCAGCCAGCCTGCCTTGAACAGAACCGGGTAGAGGAACATCGAGAGCGTGCCGAACAGCACCACGCTGCCCACGGCCATTGCGCTCTTGTGCGGCTTCGATTGCAGCGTCGACTCGAAGGCGAGCACGGCGGCCGCGCCGCAGATCGCGCTGCCCGCGGCGGTCAGCAAAGCGGTGTCGCGGTCGAGCTTCATGATTTTCATGCCGGCCCACGTGCCGATCACGAGCGTACTCACCACGATCAGGACCGATTCCGCGAGACCCGGCAGGCCGACCTGAGCGATTTCCTGGAGGCTCACGCGCAGTCCGAAGAACGCGACGGCGATGCGCAACAGCTTGCGCGCCGAAAAATTGACGCCGGCCGCCCAGCTTGCGGGCATGCCGTCGCGCAGCGCGTTGCCGTAAATGGCGCCGGCCACGATGCCGACGATCAGCGGGCTCAGGCCCAGTCCGGCGATGGCCGGAATCGACGCGATACGTGTGACGGCAGCGGCGAAGAGCGCGACGAATAGCACGCCGTTGAGTTGCCCGCGCGTGGATAGCTCGGCGGGTGAGGAAGAAGCGGTGAGATGCGCGGTGGTCATGATGCAGCCCTAAGGTGACTGACTGGATTCGATGGGGCTAATCCTAAATTAGATATATCGATATGAAAAATCATGATTTAGAATGTAAGGTATCACGTGAGCCGATACTTCGAACCCATGACCCCGGATCAACTTATAACGTTTGCAGTTGTCGCCGAGCACCGCAATATCAGCCGGGCGGCTGTGGCGCTGCATTTGTCGCAGCCTGCCGTGTCCGGCCAGCTGCGGCAGTTGCAGGACGAATTCGGCGAGCCGCTGTACCAGCGCGACGGCCGTGGCGTGCGTCTGACGCCCGCGGGGGAGCAGCTCGCCAGCTATGCCACGCGGCTGCGCGACACCTGGCGGCAGGCGCACGCGTACCGCGACGCGTTGCGCGGGCTGGAGCAGGGCACCTTGCGGATCGGCGCGAGCACCACGCCGGCGAGCTACCTGCTGCCGTATCTGATTGCCGAATTCCATCGCAGCTATCCGGACGTGACCTTGCATACCGCCGACGGCAACACCACCGAGATCGTCGCCGCGCTCGATTCGGTGGATATCGCCATGATCGAGGGGCCGGTCGGCGCGGATCTGCCGCCGGACACGGCGGTGCACGCATGGCGCCAGGACGAGATCGTCGCGATCATGCCGCGTTCGCATCCGCTCGCGCAGTCAGGCGAAAACGGCGGCATCGAACTGGCGGCCTTCGGCGAGCAGCCGCTGATCCTGCGCGAGGCGGGCTCGGCGGTGCGGCAGATTGTCGAGCGGGCGTTCGCGCGCGCGGGCGTGCCGATGCGCGTGGCGCTGGAGATTGCCGGCGTCGAAGGCGTGAAGGAGGCGGTGCGGGCGGGCATGGGCATCGGCTTCGTCTCGGTCATGTCGATGCGGCATGAGGACCGCGCGCTATGCCTGATGTCGCTGAGCCCGGAGCCGCTCACGCGGCGGCTGTCGATTCTCGTGCCCCATGCGAGCGCGCCGTCGCGGGTGGTGGAGCAGTTTCTCGCCTTGTGTCTCGCGGACGGTGCATGAAACAGGCCGGCATCGATCATGCGGATGTCCGGCTGCATGCCACGCCCGCCTGGGGATTTCCACTATGGTGCGTGACGCCGACCTTGGCGCACTATTCGGGCATCGGAAGCGCCTCGGCGCTTTTTTTAAAAATGCTTTTGGAACCGGTTCCAAAAGTCATTCACACGACGTAATTGAATTATTTCGACATGGCAGACGCAGTGGATATCGTGATCGTCGCAAGCGCATTCGGCATGGAGGCGGTGCGCGCGGACGGTCATCTGAAGTGGGCGCGGGCGAGCAAACAGGCCGGCGCGGCAGGCTTCGAGGTGCGCCGCGAGCTGTTTGCCGGCGAGTCCGATATCGAGCCGCAAAACCTGCGCGTGCTCGGCCGGCAAATTGCCGAACTAGGTTTGTGGTCGGTGTATTCGACGCCCGCGTCGCTCTATACGGCTGACGGCAAGCTCGATGCCGATGCGCTGCGCGTCTCGATCGAAGAAGCGATCGCGCTCGGTGCGCGCTTCCTGAAGCTGCAACTCGGCGGCTTCGCCGGCTACGCCCATGCCGCCGTGATTGTCGATCACCTGCGTTGCGCGGATCTGCGGCTGGTGGTCGAAAACGGGCAACTGGCGCAGGGCGGCTCGCTCGCGCAGTTCGTCGGCCTGTTCGATGCGTTGGCGCGCGAAGGCCATGCCGGCGTGCTCGGCATGACTTTCGACATGGGCAACTGGGCATGGTGCGAGGTCTCCTCGCTCGAGGCCGCCGGACCGCTGGCGGCGCACGTCGACTACATCCACTGCAAGACGGCGGTCGGTGAGGGCGCGCGGCGCTTTCCCGCCGCGCCGGCCGCCGACGACGCGCAGTTCGCCGCGGTGCTCGACAAGCTGCCGCGTCATGTGCCGCGCGGCATTGAATTTCCATTCGACACGAGCCGGATCGACGCGGACGCGGCGCATTACGTAGCGTGGTTGGCCGCCGCTTGAAACGCATTGAAACGCATTGAAACGCATTGAAACGCAGATACGCAGCACAGGACCATTAGCAGGAGCGCAGCATGAGCAAGACAAACGCACCACTCGATGTCATCACCTACGGCGAAGCGATGGCCATGTTCGTGGCCGCTGAAACCGGCGCGCTCGCGGGCGTCGGCCAGTTCACGAAGCGGATTGCCGGCGCCGATCTGAACGTGGCGATCGGCCTCTCCCGGCTGGGTTTCAGGGTGGGCTGGATAAGCCGCGTCGGCAACGACTCGTTCGGCCGGTACGTGCGCGACACGCTGACGAAAGAGGGCATCGACCAGGCGTGCGTCACCACCGACGAGCGCTATCCGACCGGCTTCCAGCTGAAGTCGAAAAACGACGACGGCAGCGACCCGGCAGTCGAGTACTTTCGCAAGGGTTCCGCGGCCAGCCATCTGTCGCTGGCCGACTACGCGGCGGACTACGTGCTGCAGGCACGCCACCTGCATCTGACCGGTGTCGCGCCCGCGATTTCGGCGAGCTCGCGCGAACTCGCGTTCCATCTGGCGCGCGAAATGCGCGCGGCGGGCAAGACGATCTCGTTCGACCCGAACCTGCGCCCCACGTTGTGGCCGTCGCGCGCCGCGATGGTGGACGGCCTGAACGCGCTCGCCGCGCTGGCCGACTGGGTGCTGCCCGGCATCGGCGAGGGTGAGATTCTGACCGGCTATACGCAGCCGGACGATATCGCGAAGTTCTATCTGGACCAGGGCGCGCGGGGCGTGATCATCAAGCTCGGCGCGCAGGGCGCGTACTTCCGCACCGCGCGCGATGCCGCGGTGATCGCCGGCCAGCCGGTCACGAACGTGGTGGATACCGTCGGCGCGGGTGATGGTTTCGCCGTCGGCGTGGTCAGCGCACTGCTCGAAGGCAAGCCGCTGCCGCAAGCCGTGGCGCGCGGCAATCGGATTGGCGCGCTCGCCATTCAGGTGATCGGCGATTCGGAAGGCCTGCCGGGTCGCGCGGAACTCGATGCGCTTGAACAGGCAGATGAGCAGGCAGATGAGCAGGCCGGTGAGCAGGCAGATGAGCAGGCCGGTGAGCCAGCCGATGCGCCGTCCATCGCGAGCGCGGCGTGAACGCCTTTAACGTTGGCCGGCCGCGTTCAGTGCGCAGCCGCAATTATCGATAACAGCAAGAGCGTTCGCACGAGAGCGCCGCATGATCGTTCATCATTGTTTCGGGACGTCGTAAAAGGAGACCCCCATGACCTCATCGCTTGCGATTCGCCGCTGGTGGACGATCATGCCGATCGTATTCATCACGTACAGCCTCGCTTATCTGGACCGCGCGAACTACGGTTTCGCGTCGGCCGCGGGCATCAACCAGGATCTCGGCATCAGCAAGGGATTGTCGTCGCTGATCGGCGCGCTGTTCTTCCTCGGCTATTTCTTCTTTCAGATTCCCGGTGCGATTTACGCGGAGCGGCGCAGCGTCAAGAAGCTGGTGTTCTGGAGTCTGATTCTGTGGGGCGGCTGCGCGGCGCTGACCGGCATGGTCAGCAACATTCCCTCGTTGATGGTGATCCGCTTCGTGCTCGGCGTGGTCGAAGCCGCGGTGATGCCGGCCATGCTGATCTTCATCAGCAACTGGTTCACCAGGAGCGAGCGCTCGCGCGCCAACACGTTCCTGATTCTCGGCAATCCGGTGACGGTGCTGTGGATGTCGGTCGTGTCGGGCTATCTGGTGCATTCGTTCGGCTGGCGCAACATGTTCATTGCCGAAGGCGTGCCCGCGATTCTGTGGGCCATATGCTGGTGGTTCATTGTGCAGGACAAGCCGCAGCAGGTGTCGTGGCTCACCCAGCAGCAAAAGGACGATCTGGCCGACACGCTGCGCGCCGAACAGGCGGCGATCAAGCCGGTGCGCAACTACAGCGAGGCGTTTCGCACGCCCGCGGTGATCAAGCTGTGCGCGCAATATTTTTGCTGGAGCATCGGCGTGTATGGTTTCGTGCTGTGGCTGCCGTCGATCCTGAAGAACGGTTCGTCGCTCGGCATGGTCGAAACCGGCTGGCTGTCGGCGCTGCCTTATCTCGCCGCGACCATCGCGATGCTTGCAGCTTCATGGGCATCGGATAAACTCAACCGCCGCAAAGCATTCGTGTGGCCGTTCCTGCTGGTCGGCGCGGTGGCGTTCGCGGCGTCTTATGCCCTCGGATCGACGCATTTCTGGTTCTCGTATGCACTGCTGGTGATCGCGGGCGCCGCGATGTACGCGCCGTACGGCCCGTTCTTCGCCATCGTGCCGGAACTGCTGCCGAAAAACGTCGCGGGCGGCGCCATGGCGCTGATCAACGGTATGGGCGCGCTCGGATCGTTCGTCGGCTCGTATGTGGTCGGCTATCTGAACGGCGCGACCGGATCGCCCGCGGCCTCGTATGCATTCATGAGCGTGGCGCTCGTCGCCGCGGTGATTCTGACGCTGATCGTCAAACCGCAGCAGCAGACGTCGAATAACGCACCTACGCTCGCTACTCCGTTGCAAGGAAAATAAGCTGATGAAGAAGATCGTCGCCTGGAAGTCGTTGCCCGACGACGTGCTCGCGTATCTGCAACAGCACGCGCAGGTCGTGCAGATCGACCCTGCGCGCCACGACGAGTTCGTGGCAGCGCTGCGCGACGCGGACGGCGGCATCGGTGCGAGCGTGAAGATCACGCCCGCCATGCTCGAAGGCACGACGCGGCTCAAGGCGCTGTCGACCATCTCGGTGGGCTTCGATCAGTTCGACGTCGCTGATCTCACGCGCCGCGGCATCGTGCTCGCGCATACGCCGGACGTGCTCACCGAGTCCACCGCCGACACGGTGTTCTCGCTGATTCTGGCGTCCGCGCGGCGGGTGGTCGAACTCGCCGAATGGGTGAAGGCGGGGCACTGGCAGCACAGCATCGGGCCGGCGCAGTTCGGGGTCGACGTGCAGGGCAAGACGCTTGGCATTGTCGGGCTGGGGCGGATTGGCGGTGCGGTGGCGCGGCGTGCGGCGCTCGGTTTCAACATGAAGGTGCTCTACACGAACCGCAGCGCCAATGCGCATGCTGAGCAGGCTTATGGCGCACGGCGCGTAGAGTTGTCGGAACTGCTCGCCAATGCCGACTTCGTCTGTCTGCAGGTGCCGCTCACGCCGGAAACGAGGCATCTGATCGGCGCCCCCGAACTCAGGTCGATGAAGAAAAACGCGATCCTGATCAACGCTTCGCGCGGCGCGACCGTCGATGAACCGGCGCTGATCGAAGCGCTGCAAAACGGCACGATTCGCGGCGCCGGGCTCGACGTGTTCGCGACCGAACCGCTGCCGGCCGACTCGCCGCTGCTGAAGCTGGCGAACGTGGTCGCGCTGCCGCATATCGGTTCCGCGACGCACGAGACCCGCCATGCGATGGCGCGCAACGCAGCCGAAAACCTCGTTGCCGCGCTCGATGGCACGCTTGCCATCAACATCGTCAATTGCGAAGTGCTTGCGGTGCGAGGCGCTCAGTGAAATCATCGACGGGCCAATCGACCAACTACGCAACGAGAACCCGATGAGCACGACGCCGCAGACCACGCCGCGCCGCGCGACGATCACCGACGTCGCGCGCGAAGCCGGCACGGGGAAGACCAGCATCTCGCGCTATCTAAACGGCGAGATGAGCGTGCTGTCGGCTGAATTGCGCGCGCGCATCGAAGCCGCCATCGCGCGGCTCGACTATCAGCCCAACCAGATGGCGCGCGGGCTCAAGCGTGGCCGCAACCGGCTGATCGGCATGCTGGTCGCCGACCTGACGAACCCGTACACGGTCGAAGTGCTGCAAGGCGTGGAAGCGGCATGCCACGCGCTCGGCCTGATGCCGCTCATCTGCCATGCGGCGAACGAAGTCGAAATGGAGCGGCGCTATCTGCAACTGCTCACCACGTACCGGGTGGAGGGCGTGATCGTCAACGCGCTCGGGGTGCGTGAGGAAACGCTGCGGCCGTTGGGCGGCGGCGGGATTCCGGCGGTGCTGGTCGATCGCTCGGTGGACGGCCTCGTCACGGATATGGTCGGGCTGGACAACCACGCGGCGGCTGAGCTCGGCACGCGGCATCTGCTGGACAGCGGGTTCGACGACATCTGGTTCGTCGTGCAGCCTTTCGAGCAGGTCAGTTCGCGGCGGCTGCGCGAAGCGGCGTTTCGCCAAGCCATGAGTGCGCAGGGCGGCAACGGCGAACAGAACGCCGCACGCGGCCACACAGTGGTGCTGGACCTGGCGGATACGGTCGAGGCTAAGCGCACCCTTGCCGAACTGGACCGCGCGATCGACGCGGCCCCCAACGTGCATGGTGAGACCGGAGCGGCGGGGCATGCCGGACGCGTCGCGGTGTTCGCGGCCAACGCGCCGGTCGCATTGCGCCTCGCGCTGCATCTGAAAGCGCGCTACGGCGACGACTGGCAGGCGCGCGTCGCGCTGCTCTCCATCGACGATCCCGACTGGGCGGAATTGACCGGCATCACGACGATTCGCCAGCCGACCTACGAGATCGGCTACCGTGCGGTCGAGTTCCTGCACGAACGCATCGAAGGCGTTCAGACGGCCGCGCGCGATTGCCTGCTGCCGGGTGAGCTGATCGTGCGCGCCTCGACGTTGCGCTGAGGTTGCGTTGACGCTGCGTTGATACTGCGCTGACTTCGCGCTGATCTGCGATCATGCGGGCTGCGGCGCGCAGCGGGTGCGCGCCGGTCATCGCAAGGAAACTCATGGTTGTTGCACCGCTTACCCTCGCCAGCCTCTCTTTCGCGACGCTGCTGGTCGCCGCTTTGCCCATTCTGATCTACCGCCGTCTGCGCAGGCCGCTCGCGCTCCAGCCGCGCGACGCCATCGCCGGGATTGCGGTGTTCGCGCTTTTCGCCATGGTGATCGAGCGTGCGCTGAACGACTATGTGTTCCATCGAAACGACGCGACGTCGGCGTTTCTATCGAACCCGCTCGCTTTCGTGGTGTACGGTGCGCTGGTCGCGGGTGTCTGCGAGGAAGTGGGGCGGTTCCTCGGCATGCGGCTGATGCTCCGGCGCGCGGCGGCTAAATCCGGCGCCGCGGCACAGGCGGCGGGCAAGGCCGACGCCGTGGCGGCCGGCACCGGGCTGACCTACGGCCTTGGCCACGGCGGCGCGGAAGCCTGGCTCGTCGGCGTGCTGGTGCAGATTCAATGGATCCTGTTCTCGGTGTTTGAAAACCGCGGTCAACTGGACGGCTATCTGAGCAATCTGCCGCCCGAATCGGTCATGCGCATCCATCTGATACTCGCCAGCCTGACGCCGCAGACAGCGGGCATTTTTGCGCTCGAACGTGTGGCGGCGCTGGTGTTCCAGATCGGTTTGTCAGTGCTGATGTGGCGCGGCGTGCGGGCCGGCTGGCGCGGCATTCTGCCGCTCGCGATCGTGCTGCATGCGTTGGTGGATGTGCCGGCCGCCATGTTCCAGGCGCAGCTCGTGCCGCTCGCGGCGGTGGATGCGGTCTATGCCGTCGGCGCGGTGGTCGTCGCAGGGCTGTTGTTCAGGGCGTTCAAGCGTCCCGCGGTGGCCGCTTGACGGCCTGCTTGCCAGCTTGTTTGCCAGCCTGTTTGCCGGCCTGTTTTCCGGCCGTTTATTGACCGCTGACCGACCATGTTTAATGCCCCGCTACAGCGCGCCGCGCTGAAGCGCCCGTCGTTGTCTACAATCGGCCTGTTTTCAGTCCGATTCCTTTTTGACACACCCCATGGAAGCCTACCAATACGACTGCGCGAATCCCGAGTTCGAAGAACTGGCGCGCGTCATCAGCGATCTGTTTCCCGAGCAGACACAGTTCGTCCAGCGTGCCGCGGAAGACGGCACGCCGACGCTGGCGATTCACTGGGTGGCGATGCGCTTCGGCGCGGCGGCGCGCCGCATCGTGATGACGGTGGTGATCGCGCCGGCCGCGCTGGCGCGTTATCGCGCCTTGCCGGCGCGGCTGCGCGGCCGCAGTTTCGCGGTGCTGCGCGCGTTTGTCGAAGCGAGCATCGGCTCGCTCGAAGAGATGTATGCGAACGGCGAGGCCGTGCCGCGCGACGTCACCGTGGATCTCGGCGACGAGTTCGCCTGACTCTGTTCAGTCAGTGAGGCTCGATCAGTGGGCTCAGTCCGCGAACCGGTAGACCTTCGCGAAGCGGGCGGCCTGCACCACGCCGTAGTCGCCGGGCGCGTATTGCATGATCCAGTCGCCGGCGGCGCCGCGCAGCACGTCGCCGCCGCTGGCCGAACGGGCGAGCGAGAACGCTTCATGCATCTGTTTGGCCAGCACGACAGCGGGGCGATTGCGGTATGCGCCGGCCTCACCGTGTGCGACGGCTGCGTCGGCGGGGACGTACTTGGCATCGAAACGCTCGCGCGAGACGACCCAGCGGTCGCCCGTCGATCCGGTGATCAGCGCGTCGCCGCGCACATAGCGGTTCGGGCCTTCGAGGCTCATCAGCTCGCCTTCGGCGGCGGCAAATGTCACGCTGACTGTTTCGTCCTTGACGACACGGCGGGCGTTGGCATCTTGAGTCAGATCGAGATTCTTGAGTTCGGTCATGAAGCGGGCAGGGATGAAGAGGTTGACTGCGGCACCCGGACTCTACGTCATCGGGTTGCGTACGACCCGCATCATGCCAGATGTGTCATGCCAGATGCATCTGGCGGCCGGCTTCTTTTGTGATCGGCGCGCAGCGCCGGCAACCCACGCTGCGCGCAACGGGTGGCTGACGGCTTTACTGCGTGTCGCTTGCCGGTGCCGCGGCGGCGGCGTCCTTGCTCTTGCCCTTGCCTTTGCCGTGGTGACCATGTCCCTCAGCGCCCGGCTGATGGAAGGTCGCATCAGCCAGCTTTTTCTGCTCCGGCGAGAAGCTGTTGTAGAGCGGATCGAAGGCATCGACCAGCTTCTTCATGCCGTCCGCGTGGGCTTGTGCGATCGTCGCGTACTGCTTCATGTCGTCGAGCGCGGACACGTTCGTGGCAGCCCGGCGTTGCTGGAACAGCTGGCCCATCGTCTCGCCATTGCTGCGCATCACGTTGGCAAACGCGTTCCATTGCGTTTCCTGCGCCGAGGTGATCTTCAGTTGCGAGTGCAGATAGGTAATCCGGTCTTCGACATTGCGCTCGTGGCCCTGCTTGGCGGCGGGTGCCGAAGCGGCGCTCACCGGCGCCGAAGCCGGCGTGGAAGTTTGTGCGAATGCGCCGCTCATGGCGACTGCGGTGGCCAGCATTACCAGTGCTTTTTTCATCGAAACTCCTGATGTCTATTCGTATTGGGACAAGGCGTGCGAACGAGCGGCCCGTCATGCGTTAGTCATGACGGCGGGCTGCCCGCATTGCCGTCGGCGCTATTAGTATCACGATATCCGTGCAATGCGGCTCACATGCGACAAACGCTTACAACCGAAACGAACCGGAAATAGCGTGTAGATAAATATGTCAGCGTATGTATCTTTGTCGCGGCGGCCGGGGCAGTCAGCCTGACGGCGGCCGCCGAACGCTTCGACATTTCGCCGCTCGCGGTTGAAGACGCGCGATAATTCGCCTTATTCGAC
Source organism: Paraburkholderia sp. (assembly GCA_036383775.1). Lineage (GTDB taxonomy): Bacteria > Pseudomonadota > Gammaproteobacteria > Burkholderiales > Burkholderiaceae > Paraburkholderia. The sequence goes on from DASVNP010000365.1 coordinate 11,303, forward strand.
CCACTTCACTCTTCCTCGATGAGACCTCCGCGCCTCGACCAACTCGACGACCTCGACCGCAACCTCGTGGCACTCCTGCAAGCCAACGCTCGCGAGAGCGTCGCCAATCTCGCGCGCCAGCTGGACGTGGCGCGCACCACCGTGATCGCGCGAATCGCGCGGCTCGAACGCAGCAACGTGATCGCCGGCTATAGCGTGCGGCTCGGCCAGGACGTGCTCGACTCCAGCATCGTGGCTTACGTCGGCATCATCATCGCGCCCAAGTATGGGCCGGCCGTGCAGAAACGGCTCGGCAAGATGCCCGAGGTGCAGCTGCTGTGCGCGGTGAGCGGCGAGTTCGACTATGTGGCGTGGCTGCGCGCCGATTCGCCCGACCGCCTCAACGATCTGCTCGATGAGATCGGCGGACTGGAAGGCGTGGAGCGGACCACGACTTCGATCATTCTCGCGCGCAAAATCGACCGCGGCACGGTGTGACAACGCGCTGTTTAAGCCGTGCCGTTTACACCGTTTTGACGTCTTTTCGACATATCGACTGATTTGTTCGTCATAACGTCGAGGTTCATGGTCATAGCGCAGCATTTTGCGCGTATGAACTGTTTTTGCTTCTCCCTAAACTGTTGCTCAAGGGTTCAGCCCGCCGGGCGCGGCGCTTAGGCGCCACGCACTTCACAAGCTGGAGACAGCATACAGATAATATGGAGAAGCGCATGAAAGTAGCCATTGTTGGCGCAGGTTTGATCGGTCACACCATCGCCCACATGTTGCGCGAAACCGGCGACTACGACGTCGTCGCATTCGACCGCGACCAGCACGCGCTCGACAAGCTCGCCGCTCAGGGCATTCCGACCCGCCGTGTGGATTCCGCCGACGCCGCCGCGCTGCGCGCCGCCGTGCAAGGCTTCGATGCGCTCATCAACGCGCTGCCGTATTACCTCGCGGTGAACGTCGCGTCGGCCGCCAAGGGCGCGGGCGTGCATTATTTCGATCTGACCGAGGACGTGCGCGCCACCCACGCGATCCGCGCGATCGCCGACGATGCCGAGCACGCCTTCATGCCGCAGTGCGGTCTCGCACCGGGCTTCATCGGTATCGCCGCGCACGAGCTGGCGAACCGCTTCACGGAAATCCGCGACGTCAAGATGCGCGTGGGCGCGCTGCCCGAGTTTCCGACCAACGCGCTGAAGTACAACCTGACCTGGAGCGTCGACGGCCTGATCAACGAGTACTGCCAGCCGTGCGAAGCGATCCGCGACAGCCGCACGCAATGGGTGCAGCCGCTCGAAGGCCTCGAACATTTTTCGCTCGACGGCACCGAGTACGAAGCCTTCAATACGTCCGGCGGGCTGGGCACCTTGTGTGAAACGCTGTCGGGCCGGGTCGAGTCGCTCGACTACAAGTCGGTGCGCTACCCGGGTCACCGCAACCTGATGCAGTTCCTGCTCGAAGACCTGCGTCTTGCCAGCGACCGCGACACGCTGAAGACCATCATGCGTCGTTCGGTGCCGTCGACCGCGCAGGACGTGGTGCTGGTGTTCATCACGGTGAGTGGCATGCGTGACGGTCAGCTGGTGCAGGAAGTGTTCACCCGCAAGATCTTCGCGAAGACGGTGTGCGGCGTGGCGATGAGCGCGATCCAGATCACCACGGCCGGCGCCATGTGCGCGGTGCTCGATCTGTTCCGCGAGCAGAAGCTGCCGCAACGCGGGTTTGTGCGTCAGGAGCAGGTGTCGCTGCGTGACTTCCTCGCGAACCGTTTTGGCCAGTTGTACGAAGGGCAGTCACTGGACGCGATGGCCACGGTGTAACGGCACGGCGCCGAGGGCCGTGCGGCAATGTGAGGGCCGCGGCGGACTGTACGCCGCGAGCCGGTAAGAAAGCCCCGCAGAGGGCTGCGTTGAATCAAAAAACGCCCCGTCAATTTGACGGGGCGTTGTCGTTTTTAACGCGGCCGCTACACCGGCACCGGCGGCATTATCGACACCTGCGCCTGCGGTTCGCTCACGAGGCGCGCGAGCAATGCCTGGTAGTCCGCCGGCGTGGGCGCGGTGTTGTCGAACATCAACAGATCGGCGCAGCTATCGCCGCTGGGCACGAAGCGGCGCTGCCGGTATTCGTCCCAGTGCGCGAGCTTGTAGGCGTCGTTCGGATTGGCGCGCTCGACGATCCGCTGATGCGCCGTCTCTTCCGTCGTATAGACCCACACGACGCGCAATTCCACTTCCGCTCCCACACCCAGCCACGCGCGGTCGAACAGGCGCCGTGCGCGCACTTCGCGCGAGAGCGGTCCGACCACCAGCGCGCTGATGCCGAGTTCGAGGTTGTCCCGTGCGGTATCGAGCAGGCCGCGATACTCGGGATCGCGCAGATGCTGCAGGAACAGCGGGCTGTCGCGGTCGTTCGGGTCGCCGGTCAGCATGCCCATGGCGGCCGCGCTGTAGCCGCCGTAAAGCGTGTCCTTGTCGAGCAGGCAGAAGGGTGTGGCACTCGCCTGCATGAGTGGGCCGATCAGTTTTTTGGCGAGGGTCGTCTTGCCCGTGCCTGCGTGGCCGCAGAAGAAAACCAGATAGGTCATGAAGGCGTGTCCCCAGGCGGGGTAGGTGTGACGGGCGTGGCGCCGGCTTGCGGGTCACGCGCGAACTTGCCGCCGGCGTCCAGCCACATCACGTTGATGATGCCGAAACCCAACGCCACGCCGATGCCGAGAATCCAGGTGAAATACCACATTGCAGTCTCCTTGATCGTAGTCGGAACATGCACGCTATCGCCTTGCGACGATCATGAAGAAGAACGCGGCGCCACGCAAGGGGGTGGGGGATCGGCCGTTCGGCCAGGCTGGCAGAACGGCCGGGCGTTGCTATCATGCATAGCAGTGGATGGGTAGGAGTAGCGAGCTTGCGCAGTGAGCATGAGTAGCGAGCGGGAGCAATCAGGACGGCAAAGCATCGTCCAGAGCGCCTTTGAGAACCAGCGGGACCACAATCAACGAAACGAAACAACACGGGAGAACCGGCATGCCGACGCGCCTCGATTGCCATCGCCAAGCCGCGCTTGCTGCCTCGATCACCGCTTCAATCAGGCGGTTCAGGCTCGTCAGCCTGACCGCGCTTGCGGCGCTATGCATTGCTGCGCTCGCCGGTTGCGCCGCCACGCCCGCGGAGCCGGTTCCGTTCAAGCCGGTGCCGGCCGGGCGCATCGTCCAGCCCGGCTATACCGAGGCAGGCGCCGGGCTCGTCGCGGTGGATGTCCGGCGTGAACGTTCCCGCGACGTGATCGTCCGCTTTCGCGATGCATTGGTGTATGTCGACGGTGAGCAGGTCACCGACCTGATGAACGGCGAGCACGTCGTCTTTTATCTGAGTCCTGGCGTGCATCGCATCGGCGTGTCCACGCAGTTCGATCCGGTCGTCGAAATGCGCTTCACGGTAACGGCGGACCCGCGCTACACGAACCGTGCGTCGGTCACGTTCGGCGACGATCACCGCATCGCGTTGAAACGGGTTGCCCAATAGCGCCTCGTCACGCGCAGACGTTCCAGCTTGGGGCCCGCGAGAGCGTTCACAAATGGATACATGAGGTTCACACGCAGCCCTTAACATGGCGGCTAACGCTAACTTGTCCATGCAGACCTGGTGCTCGCCTGACACACGGTGCAAGGCAGCGCGCGTCTGTTTCTGTTTTAAGGTAATTCAAACATGCTGATCAATTGCGCCGCGTATCAGGACGGCCGGAAGCTGGCCGACATCGATATCGAAAGTATCAGTGACTATGTGGCGCGGCCCGAGTGCTTCGTCTGGGTCGCGCTGAAAGACCCGGGGCCAGGCGAACTGGCCGTGATGAAGCACGAATTCGGCCTGCACGAACTCGCGATCGAGGACGCGCAGAACGGTCATCAGCGTCCCAAAATCGAGGAGTACGGCGAGTCGCTTTTCGCCGTGATGCACACGGTGGAAATGGACGAGGAGGGCGAGCTGCTGGTCGGCGAAGTCGACGTGTTCGTCGGGCGCAACTACGTGCTGTCCGTGCGGCGCGGCACCCGCACCGGTTTTCAGAACGTGCGTGAACGCTGCGAGCGTGAGCCGCAGCTGCTCAAGGAGGGCTCGGCGTTCGTGCTGTACGCGCTCGCCGATGACATCGTCGATCGCTATTTTCCGGTCATCGACGCGATGAACGTCGAGATCGAGGCACTCGAGGACCGCATTTTCGAGCGCAACAATTCGGCTGCCTCGCGCGAGATCATTCAGGACCTGTATTCGCTCAAGCGCCGTCTCGTGATCCTGCAGCACCATATCTCACCGTTGCAGGAAGCCATCAGCAAGCTGACGGGCGGCCGGATCCCCAGCATTTGCGACGGCATGCAGGCGTACTTTCGCGACGTCTACGACCATCTGGCGCGCATCGTCAAGATCATCGACGGCCGGCGCGAAATGGTCGTCACCGCCGTGCAGGTCAACCTCGGCATGATTTCGCTTGCCGAGAGCGAGGTGACCAAACGGCTCGGCTCGTTCGCGGCCCTGTTCGCGGTGCCGACCATGATTGCCGGCATCTACGGGATGAATTTTCAGAGCATCCCCGAGCTGCACTACCAGTACGGCTATCCGGTCTGTCTGGCGGTGATGTTCAGCGTCGACGTACTGCTGTTCTGGCGCTTCCGCAAGGCCGGCTGGCTTTGAACGGCAGGCGGGGCGGCATGGGCTCACGCCGCCTCGCCCGGAACCGGCTTCCGGTTCCAGCACCGGCCACCGCGCCGGCCGCAGCACTGGGCAGGACTGGCCCGAGCACCGGCCACAGCGGCCCAATCCCGACCCCACGTCCATCTCCCGCCAGGCACCGCGTGTTGTTCCCGCTTGCACGGCGCGCAATAAAGGGCCAGCATAGGCGGCCCGTTGGCCTCGGAACTTGCGGCCGGCGGCAAATCTGCCACGCACGGACAGAGCGAGGGACCCTTGCCACACGCTGCCTGCCGGCGCGCTAACCCGGCGCGCCGGTTCGAATCGATCAAACGCACCGCATCGCCGCACAATCTGCGCGTCGATGCACTGCAACACGGCGAATCGTTGACATTCGAAACAGACTGCGCTGAGAATATGCCTCGCAAACGTTTGCGCGCCACAAAAAATACGGCTCGACCGCGAGCCTGACAAACCTGGAGATATGCATGAGCCATCGCATTCGCCGCCGCATACTGGCGGCCGCAGTCCTCGCCACCGCTACCGTTGCCTTGCCGTTTTCCTCCGCTTACGCGCAATCGGCCCCCGCGCATAAGCCGAAGGTCGCGCTGGTGATGAAGTCCCTCGCCAACGAGTTCTTCCTCACCATGGAAACCGGCGCGAAGGACTACCAGAAACACAATCCTTCGCAATTCGACCTGATCACCAACGGCATCAAGGACGAGACGGATACCGCCAACCAGATCCGTATCGTCGAGCAGATGATCGTCTCGAAGGTCGACGCGATCGTGCTGGCGCCGGCTGATTCGAAGGCACTCGTGCCGGTGGTCAAGAAGGCGGTGGACGCGGGCATCATCGTCGTGAATATCGACAACCGGCTCGACCCTGACGTGCTCAAGTCGAAAGACCTGAACGTGCCGTTCGTCGGCCCGGATAACCGCAAGGGCGCGCAGAAGGTCGGCGATTATCTGGCCAAGAAGCTGAAGGCGGGTGACGAGGTCGGCATCATCGAAGGCGTGTCCACCACCACCAACGCGCAGCAGCGCACCGCGGGCTTCAAGGACGCGATGCAGACCGTCGGCGCCAAAGTCGTCTCGGTGCAATCGGGCGAGTGGGAAATCGACAAGGGCAATGCGGTGGCCTCGGCCATGCTCAACGAGTACCCGAATCTGAAGGCGCTGCTCGCCGGCAACGACAACATGGCGATCGGCGCGGTCTCTGCCGTGCGCGCGGCGGGCAAGCAGGGCAAGGTGTACGTGGTCGGCTATGACAACATCAACGCGATCAAGCCGATGTTGAAGGACGGCCGCGTGCTCGCCACCGCGGATCAATACGCCGCCAAGCAGGCCGTGTTCGGCATCGACACCGCGCTGAAGGCGCTCAGCGACCACAAGAAGCAGTCGGATCTGTCCGGCGTGGTGGAAACGCCGGTCGATCTGGTGACGAAGTGAGCGACGGCGGGCAGCGCCCGGCATAAGCCCCAGGCCCACGGGTTCGCCAACGCCGCTTCACGCTTGATGCATGACATGCGAAGGCGGGCCCGGGTCAATTCAATAAGCGCTCAAGAAACCTGCCGCGCCGCCGTTAATTCCAGAGGTAAGCGTCATGACGGCGGCTGCGCGGCGGGAGGGTGCGCGGCTGTTAGCGCCCGCGCATTCCGCGTATTGGGCCGGAATGACACGAGGCGGCCGGCAGCGGTTTCATGCGAGCGGATCGCATGAGGCCATAGCCGCCGCCCCGGAACCAGGATTGCGATGGATTCAACCGACCACCACGCCGTGCCTGCCGTACTGTCTGTCAGCGGCATCGGTAAGACCTATGCCGAACCGGTGCTCGCCGACGTTTCCCTGTCGCTGCGCGCCGGCGAGGTATTGGCGTTGACGGGCGAGAACGGTGCGGGCAAGAGCACGCTGTCGAAAATCATCGGTGGGCTGGTCGACCCGACCACCGGCACGATGCAGCTGGGCGGCGCGGCTTACGCGCCGGCGAGCCGCACCGAGGCCGAGGCGCTCGGCGTCCGGATGGTGATGCAGGAGCTGAATCTGCTGCCGACCTTGTCGGTGGCCGAGAACCTGTTCCTGAATCGCTTGCCGCGGGCTGGTGCGTTCAGCTTCGGCTGGATCGACCGGAGGAAGCTGCGCGAAGACGCGCGTCATGCGATGGCGCAAGTCGGTCTCGACGCCATCGATCCGGACACGCTGGTCGGCGAGCTCGGCATCGGCCATCAGCAGATGGTGGAGATTGCGCGCAACCTGATCGACGACTGCCGCGTGCTGATTCTCGACGAGCCGACCGCGATGCTGACCGCACGCGAGGTCGATCTGCTGTTCGAACAGATTGACGGGCTGAAGGCGCGCGGCGTGGCGCTGGTTTATATCTCGCACCGGCTCGAGGAGCTGGCGCGCGTGGCCGAGCAGATCGCGGTGTTGCGCGACGGCCGGCTGGTGCATGTCGATGCAATGGCCAACCTGACCAGCGACCAGATCGTCACGTGGATGGTCGGCCGTGAGCTCGGCGAGCGGATCGATCTGGGCGCACGCAACATCGGCGCGCCGCTTCTGAAGGTGGACCGGCTCACGCGCGGCAAGGCGGTGCGCGAGGTGTCGTTCGAAGTGCGCGCGGGCGAGATCTTCGGTATCAGCGGACTGATCGGCGCCGGCCGCACCGAGCTGATGCGGCTGATCTACGGCGCCGATCAGAAAGATGGCGGCAGCGTTGCGCTGGCTGCCACTCCGGGAGCGGCGCCGGTGCCGGTGCACATCGCTTCGCCGTCGGACGCGGTGCGCGCTGGCATCGCGCTGATCACCGAAGACCGCAAGGGCGAAGGCCTGCTGCTGCCGCAGCCGATTGCAGCCAACGTGTCGCTCGGCAATATCGGCAGCGTGGCGCGGCATGGTGTCGTCGATGCGAAGCGCGAGAACGCGCTGGCGCAAAAGCAGATCGACGCGATGCGGATCCGTAGCTCCGGGCCTGGGCAGATTGTCGGCGAGCTGTCGGGCGGCAACCAGCAGAAGGTCGTAATCGGCCGCTGGCTGGCGCGCGAATGCCGCGTGCTGTTATTCGACGAACCTACGCGCGGCATCGACGTCGGCGCGAAGTTCGATATTTATGGGCTGATGGGCGCGCTGGCTCGTGAAGGGCGCGCGCTCGTCGTGGTGTCGAGCGACCTGCGTGAGCTCATGCTGATCTGCGACCGGATCGGCGTGATGTCCGCGGGCAGCATGACCGGGGTATTCGAGCGTGACAGCTGGTCGCAGGACGCGTTGCTGGCGGCGGCTTTCGCCGGCTACCGCAGCCGCGAAGCGCTGTTGCACACCCACGACACCAGTGAAGCAGGGAGTCTTTCATGAACGAACAATCGTTGCGGGAAGCCGCGAGCCGCAAGGAGGGCGCAGCCGGCGTTACGCCGCCGGCCGACCCGTCGGCGGCACTCGCGAGCGGCAAACCCGCCGGAACGCGGCTCGGTTTTTCGAATTACCTGGGGCTCGCCGGCGCGCTGCTGGCGATGATCGTGCTGTTCTCGCTGCTGAGCTCGCACTTCCTCACGTACGACACGTTCAGCACGATCGCCAACCAGATTCCCGATCTGGTGGTGATGTCGGTGGGCATGACATTCGTGCTGATCATCGCCGGGATCGACCTGTCGGTAGGGTCGGTGCTCGCGCTGGGCGCCTCGGTGGTGAGCGTGGCCGCGCTGAAGTGGGGCTGGGGGCCGTTGCCGTCGGCGCTGCTCGGGGTCGCGGCGGCCGCGCTGACCGGCACCATCACCGGCGCGGTGACGGTGGGCTGGCGGATTCCGTCGTTCATCGTCTCGCTGGGCGTGCTCGAGGCGGCGCGCGGCATGGCGTATCAGATGACGAATTCGCGCACCGCCTATATCGGTGACGCCTTCGACTTTCTGTCGAACCCGATCGCGCTCGGCATCTCGCCGGCGTTCCTGATCGCGGTGGCCGTAATGGTGATTGCGCAGCTGGTGCTCACGCGCACGGTGTTCGGCCGCTATCTGGTCGGTATCGGCACCAACGAGGAGGCGGTGCGGCTCGCGGGCGTCAATCCGCGTCCGTACAAGGTCATCGTGTTCGCGCTGATGGGCGCGCTCGCGGGGCTGGCCGCGCTGTTCCAGATCTCGCGTCTGGAAGCGGCCGATCCGAATGCGGGCGTGGGCGTGGAGCTGCAGGTGATCGCGGCGGTGGTGATCGGCGGCACGAGCCTGATGGGCGGGCGAGGTTCGGTGATCAGCACATTTTTCGGCGTGTTGATTATTTCGGTGCTGGCGGCCGGCCTCGCGCAGATCGGCGCGAACGAGCCGACCAAGCGCATGATCACCGGCGCGGTGATCGTGGTGGCGGTGGTGCTGGATACGTATCGCAGCCGCCGCAAGCGTGCCTGATCCGTGGCCGGCAAGGCAGGCGGGGGATTCGCGCGAAGCGGGCAGTCAAGGTTTGATGAGCGGTAAGGTGGTGGTGGTCACGGGTTGGGTCCGTCTTCGGTGAAGGCGTTCGGTAGGTTGCCAGATGGCGCGGCCGGCGGGGAAAACAGGCAGGAGAGCAACAGGTTATGGCGACGATCAAGGATGTAGCGGCCGCGGCGGGTGTCTCGTTCACGACGGTATCGCACGTGGTGAACAACTCACGCCCGGTGTCGGCCGACGTGCGCGCGAAGGTCGAACACGCGATCCGTCAGCTTCACTACGTGCCGTCGGCGGTGGCCCGCTCGCTCAAGGCGCGCGCGACGGCGACGATCGGACTAGTGGTGCCGAACAGCACGAATCCGTATTTCGCGGAGCTGGCGCGCGGTATCGAGGATGGTTGCTCGCGCAACGGCTACTGCGTGTTCTTCTGCAATTCCGACGACGATCCCGCCAAGCAGCGTAACTATCTGCGCGTGCTGCAGGAAAAGCGCATCGACGGGCTGATCGTCGCTTCCGCCGGGGACGACGCGGTGCTCGCGCAGACCCTCGCCGATTCGCGCGAGCCGCTGGTGATCGTGGACCGCAACATCGAAGGCCTGAACGCGGACCTGGTGCAGATCGACCACGAGAAGGGCGCGTATCTCGCCACCCGCCATCTGCTCGAACTGGGACACGTGCGGATCGGCTGCATTACCGGGCCGGTTCAGACAGCGGTCAGCGCGATGCGGGTGCACGGCTTTATCCGCGCCATGACCGAGCGCGGCATCGAGATTCCGCCAGACGCGATCGTGGAAAGCGACTTCTCCGGCACGGGCGGCCACCGCGCGGCCGGCCAGTTGTTCGACACGGTCAAGCCGTCGGCGATTTTTGCCGGCAACGACATGATGGGCATCGGCGCGCTGCGCGCAGCGGCCGAGCGCAATATCAGCGTGCCGCGCGACTGCTCGATCATCGGTTTCGACGATATCGAACTGGGACGCTTCACCTATCCGGCGCTCTCGACGGTGGGGCAATCGGTGCGCGCGCCCGGCGATATGGCCGCGCAGACGCTGATCGACCGAATTGCCGGGTCGTCGCCGGACAGTCCGCGTGCGCCTGGCCGCCGGCGCGTGGTGTCGCCGCGGCTGATCGTGCGCGAATCCACCGCGACGTGGGCCGGCGCGGCCAAACACAATCTGGCGGCATGATTTGACGACATGCGCGGATGCGCTCCGTGCATTTGAGGAGAAGGGATTGGCAAGCAACACAACGCGTTCGCGCGTGACGGTGGTCGGTAGTTTGAATATGGATCTCGTGGTGCGCGCGCCACGTCTGCCGCACCCCGGCGAAACGCTGGCCGGGCGGACGTTTGCCCAGGTCGCGGGCGGCAAGGGCGGCAATCAGGCGGTCGCGGCCGCCCGGCTCGGCGCGCAGGTGTCGATGCTCGGTTGCGTCGGGGCGGACGGCAACGGCGCGCAGTTGCGCGCCGGGCTCGAAGCGGAAGGGATCGACTGCGCGGCGCTGGAAACCGGCCGGGAAGCCACAGGCGTTGCGCTGATCGTCGTCGACGACGCGAGCCAGAACGCGATCGTGATCGTGGCGGGCAGCAATGGCGAAGTCACGCCGGAGATGATTGCGCGCCACGAGGCCGCTCTGGCCGCCGCCGAGGTGGTGATCTGCCAGCTCGAAACGCCGCCGGAAGCCGTGCGCGCGGCGCTGGCCACGGCGCGGCGTCTGGGCAGAACGGTGATCCTGAACCCCGCTCCCGCCACCGGTCCGTTGCCTGCCGACTGGCTGCCGCTGATCGACTATCTGATTCCGAACGAACTCGAAGCCGCCACGCTCACCGGTTTGCCGGTCGACTCGCCCGAGGACGCGGCGAATGCAGCCGCTGCGCTGCGTGCCGCCGGCGCGCGCAATGTGCTGGTGACGCTCGGTCCCCGTGGCGTCTACGCGGCGCTCGAGGGCGCCGCGGGTGTGCTGTATGACGCGCCGCAGGTGAAGGCCGTCGATACGACCGCGGCCGGCGACACGTTTATCGGCGGCCTGGCGGCGCAACTCGCGCAGGGCGCGAGCGTCGATGCGGCGATCCGCTTCGCGCAACGTGCCGCGGCGTTGTCGGTGACGCGCTCCGGGGCGCAGCCTTCGATTCCCACTCGCGCCGAACTGGACGCTTAGGCTTGACCCGGCGCCCGGTGTCACCGGGGCGGCCTATGCCGCCGGCGTAGATAGCGCACCCGGCACCCGGCACCGACCGTCACACCGGCCGCCTGCTCGAAGCGCGGCCGCTCCCATCGCACGAATCAGCGCGGCGCATCCTCCATCGGCGCCGCGCTCGCCGCCGTATTTCCACCCAACGGCGCGCCATACCCTTCATTTATCTCTCCACGCCCGGGCGTGCGCGGGTCCACAACTGCGCACATGATCCGCGGCGTTCGCGTCGTTAGTTTTTTGTAAATCCTTCTAATTGCTTACATCGTCTTTCTTCATACCATATAAAACCTTCAAGAACAAAGTGGCTAGGCCGTAAACAGAACTATTAGAGCGCCGCCTCAAAAAAAGCGCCAATACGCAGAGGGCAAACGTTATCCCGCGCTGCGGCCGCAGCCTCTTATTTTGTCAAGCACAGGAACAAGCATGTTGAACAAAGGCATTACGATCAAGGCACGGATAGGCCTCACGATGGCTTTTCTGGCCGCGCTGCTGGTCGCCATCTGCGTCTTTGGTCTATTCGGGATGAGCCGTTCGAACAACTCCTATCAGGACACGTTCACGAACGCCATGCCAAGCGCGGTGGACATCGGCGACGCCGAGCTCTTCGCGGCGCGCGAGCGGCTGGCGCTTGACCGGGCCGCGTTCATGATCGGCACGCCGGAGGCGGCATCGGTGCTCGAACGCGCACGACTGATGCGCACCACGTCCGATATGTGGTGGAAGAAGTACATGGATCTGCCGCGCGATGCGGAGGAAGACCGCCTCGCACAGGACGTCATCGCCAAACGCGAGGCGCTGCATCAGCAACTGGACGCCTTTGCAGCGATCGTCGCGGGGAACGAGCAGCCCAAGGTGGCCGATTCCTCAAAGCGCCTGCAAGTGGCCTACAACGATCTGGCCGTGTCCGACGAAGCGCTGGCCAAATTCCAGTTCACCTCGGCGAAAGCGGGCTACGACGCCGCGGAAAGCAGTTTCGAACTGTTCCGCATGATCGGCGTGGGTGCATTGGTGATCGGCGTGCTCGCCGCGGTGATCTCGTACCTGACGCTCAGCCGCGCGATCGCCCGGCCGCTCGGCGAAGCCCTCGGTCATTTCGAAGCGATCTCCGCAGGCGACCTGCGCCGCCCGGTCGTTGTGGCCTCGCGTGACGAAATGGGGCAACTGCTCGAAGGTATCGCCAAAATGCAGCGCAGTCTCACCGAAACGGTGCGTACGGTGCGCAGCGGCAGTGAATCGATTGCGACTGCCACGCGCCAGATCGCGGCCGGCAATATCGATCTGTCCTCGCGTACCGAAGAGCAGGCGTCGGCGTTGCAGGAAACCGCATCGAGCATGGAAGAGCTGACCGGCACGGTCAAGCAGAACGCAGACAATGCCCGCCAGGCCAGCTCGCTCGCGGCCAATGCGTCGGAGATCGCCAACAAGGGCAGCGCGGTGGTCGGCCAGGTGGTCGGCACGATGGGCGACATCAACCAGAGCTCGGCGAAGATCGCCGACATTATTTCGATCATCGAAGGAATTGCGTTCCAGACCAACATCCTGGCCCTGAATGCGGCCGTGGAAGCGGCGCGGGCCGGCGAAGAAGGGCGCGGCTTCGCGGTCGTGGCGGGCGAGGTGCGCAGTCTCGCGCAGCGTTCGTCGGCAGCGGCGAAGGAAATCAAGGAGCTGATCGACACCTCGGTCGAGCGGGTTCAGTCGGGCTCGGCGCTGGTCGACGAGGCAGGCCGCACCATGACCGAAATCATTGGCGCGGTGCAGCGCGTGACCGACATCATGGGCGAAATCGCTGCCGCCTCGGAAGAGCAGAGCAGCGGCATCGATCAGGTGGCGCGTGCCGTCACGCAGATGGACGAAGTCACGCAGCAAAATGCCGCGCTGGTCGAAGAAGCGGCGGCGGCCGCGTCCTCGCTGGAGGATCAGGCCGGCAAGCTGCGCACCGCGGTCGCCGTGTTCCAGCTGGAAGAAGGCGGCTATCACGCGTCTGTGCACACGCCCGTGAGCAGCGCGCCGAAGCGTGTGAGCACCCCGGCGCGCTCCAAAGCCGTGCGCCACGTCACGCATGTCTCCGCTGCGCAGCCCGCGCCGCAAGCCGCCGCCGCGCCCAAAGCGCCGGCCAAAGCCATGGCGACGGCGAGCGCAGGCAGCGACCAGGATTGGGAAACGTTCTAACCGGATTTGCGTTGCAACATCCATTCCCGGCAGCGCAGCAGACTGAGCAGCGCCGCCGCGGATGACCGCCTTACGCCAAAAGACCGCGATTGCGCCCGCATTCGCGGTCTTTTTTTATGATGTGTGCATTAACTCGCGCTGGCGATGCAAGTTGGCCCCCCGCCAGCGCCATGATCCGGTACATTGACGGACGCTGCCAAAGCTCGGCGACACGCCTCTCGCGGCACCCACGCCCCCCGTAACCGCTCAACGCGCCAGCCACAAAGGACCGACATGACGCCACACGACCTCGCGCACCGCCTCGTCGAGGCACGCCGGCTGCATCGCCCGATCGATGCGCCCGCCCCCGACAGCCTGCCGCCGGATGCGGCAACCGCGTACGCGATCCAGCAGGCGGTGATCGCCGGCCTCGGTGACTCGACCGGCGCCTGGAAGATCGGCGCCAAAACGCCGGGCGGCGCCGCCTCGGGCGCGCCGATCCCGGCCTCGCTGGTGCTGCAGTCGCCGGCGCGCATCGCGCACGCGGGCTTTTTCCGCGTGCTGGTGGAACTGGAGATTGCGTTTCGCTTCGCCGAGGCGATCGAGCCGCGTGGCCGTGCCTACGCGCGCGACGAAGTGCTCGCGAAGGTCGGCGTCGTGCTGCCGGCCATCGAGATCGTCGATAGCCGCTTTAGCGAATGGCCGAACGTCGCGCCGCTCGCGCAACTGGCTGACGCGCAGAACAACGGCGCGCTGATGACCGGGCATCCGGTCGCCTACGCGGGGCTCGCGCGCGGCTTCGACTTCGTTTCGCCCGAACTGGAACTGAGCTTCGACGGTGAATCGCTGATACCCGAAGCCACCGGCAACCCGGCGGGCGATCCCCGTGAACTGCTGGTGTGGTTCGTCAACCACTGCGCCGCCATGGGCATCACCATCGAGCCGGAATGGACGCTCACCACCGGTTCGTACGTTGGCGCTCACAGTGTGAACAAACCGGGCATCGTGCGTGGCCATATCGACGGCCTCGGCGAAGTGGAGATTGAACTGACCTGAGCACGACGGCGTTTCTCTCGTGGTGCCGCATGGGGCGGCACATCACCGGGCCTTAAGGACTTTAGGGGCTATAGCAAGCCTCATTCAAACGGCTGCCTGCGGGCAGCCGTTTTACATTCTTCGCATCTGTGAAGGGTGCTTTGCCGTATACACCTATTGAAGCGATGTCTGGCATCGCCGTCATCCAGTTATGCCTGCGGCAAACCCTGCTATCGATGAGGTTAATGCAGCGGTGATGCACGCGTGATGCTTGTAACGGCGCATTACACGGGCACGAGATGACGTGGAACAAAATTGTTCACGCGTTGACGAACCGGTGCATCAGTTGCAGACGCAGCGCGCTTCAAGCCCACACGGTGCGTGAACATGTAACAGGCGTTGGTTCGTGTAGGCCGAATGCCCGTGTCGCGCGTTGAGGAAAAAAGGTGGCCGGGCACACAAAGCGCACATGACGTCCGCGCTTTTTGCAACACAGTGTGCGCGTACAGACAGGTTGTCTGATGCAACAGCGGGAACGTTCAATGGAACGTGTAGCTGAACAAGGGGGCCGCAATCGCTGCAATGTGAGCGCAAGATTGTAGGTGGTCGAAACTTTGTTTCCAAGTGAGGAATGTTAGTAGGCGAATACGGCGCGATTTTCGCAACGTAGTTCGTGAAAAAAAATTTAAAAGGGTTTAGGATGAATTCGAGCGATGTCGTTTCCGAATAGCGCGCCGCGCACGACATCGATCCAGACTTCGGCGAGGAGGTAGCATGGATATCTACAGCAGTTTCGCGACCCGCTTCGAGAAAACACGAGAAGATGAGTTCTCGCTCGAGGAGTATCTCGCGCTCTGCAAAGACAATCCCGCCGCGTACGCCACGGCCGGCGAACGCATGTTGACAGCCATCGGGGAACCGGAACAGATCGACACTCGCAACGATCCGCGCATGTCGCGTATCTTCGCGAACAAGGTCATCAAGGTATACCCCGCATTCCGTGAGTTCTACGGAATGGAAGACGTGATCGAGCAGGTGGTTGCCTACTTCCGTCACTCGGCCCAGGGGCTCGAAGAAAAGAAGCAGATTCTGTATCTGCTCGGCCCGGTCGGCGGCGGCAAATCGTCGATCGCGGAGCGCCTCAAGCAGCTCATGGAACGCGTGCCGTTCTATTCGATCAAGGGCTCGCCCGTGAACGAGTCGCCGCTCGGTCTGTTCGACTACGAGGAAGACGGCCCGATTCTCGAAGAACAATATGGCATTCCACGCCGCTACCTCAAAAGCATTCTCAGCCCGTGGGCGGTAAAACGCCTGCATGAATATAACGGCGACATCCGCAAGTTCCGGGTGGTGCGCCGCTACCCGTCGATCCTTCGCCAGATCGGTATCGCCAAGACCGAGCCGGGCGATGAAAACAATCAGGACATTTCATCGCTGGTCGGCAAGGTCGACATCCGCAAGCTCGAACAGTACGCACAAGACGACGCGGACGCGTACAGCTATTCCGGCGGCCTGTGCCTCGCCAATCAGGGCTTGCTTGAATTCGTCGAAATGTTCAAGGCGCCGATCAAGGTCCTGCACCCGTTGCTGACCGCGACACAGGAAGGCAACTTCAAGGGCACCGAAGGTTTTGGCGCGATCCCGTTCGAAGGCGTGATCCTCGCGCACTCGAACGAGTCGGAATGGAAGGCGTTCCGCAACAACCGCAATAACGAAGCACTGCTCGACCGGATCTTCGTGGTGAAGGTGCCGTACTGCCTGCGCTATGGTGAAGAGATCAAGATTTACGAGAAGCTGCTGCGCAATTCGTCGCTGGCCAATGCGGTCTGCGCGCCGGGCACGCTGAAGATGATGGCGCAGATGTCCGTGCTCACGCGCTTGCAGGAGCCGGAGAATTCCAGCCTGTTCTCGAAGATGCAGGTGTACGACGGCGAGAATCTGAAGGACACCGATCCGAAGGCGAAGTCGTTCCAGGAGTACCGCGATTTCGCGGGTGTTGATGAGGGTATGACCGGCGTGTCGACCCGCTTCTCGTTCAAGATCCTGTCGCGCGTGTTCAACTTCGATTCGACCGAGGTCGCGGCCAATCCGGTGCACCTGATGTATGTGCTCGAGCAGCAGATCGAACGCGAGCAGTTCCCGCCGGAAACCGAGCAGAAGTATCTGTCGTTCGTTAAAGATGTCCTCGCGTCACGTTATGCCGAGTTCATCGGCAAGGAGATTCAGACCGCGTATCTGGAGTCGTATTCCGAGTACGGACAGAATATTTTCGACCGCTACGTGACGTATGCGGACTTCTGGATTCAGGATCAGGAGTTCCGCGACCACGACACCGGCGAGAGTTTCGACCGCGCGGCGCTGAACGCCGAACTGGAGAAGATCGAGAAACCGGCGGGTATCAGCAACCCGAAGGACTTCCGCAACGAGATCGTGAATTTCGTGTTGCGTGCGCGAGCGGCCAATGCAGGGAAGAACCCTGCATGGATCAGCTATGAGAAGCTGCGCGTCGTGATCGAAAAGAAGATGTTCTCGAACACGGAAGAACTGCTGCCGGTGATCTCGTTCAACGCCAAGGGCTCGGCGGAAGAGCAGCGCAAGCACGAAGACTTCGTCAATCGCATGGTGACGAAGGGCTATACGCCGAAGCAGGTGCGCTTGCTGTGTGACTGGTATCTGCGCGTGCGCAAGTCATCATGAAGCGCATGGCGTGCCGCCCGCGCGGCCCGGCCGCGCGGGCGCCCTGCGAGGCGCAAGCCGCATGGACATAGCGAGGCTGGCCATGCGGTGTGTGTCCCGCGCACATATATGAAATTAGTGCGGATGCATGAGATCGGAGTCAGTGCGTTGCACCCGCTCCGATCGACATGGGAGACCTGGCGTGCTTCATCAAATTATCGACCGCAGGTTGGCAGGCAAGAACAAGAGCATTGCGAATCGCGAACGTTTTTTGCGTCGCGTTAAGAACTATATTCGTCGCGCCGTCTCGGAAGCGGTGCGCGACCGTAGCATCAAAGACATTCAGAACACCCAGAGCATCACCATTCCACGCAAGGACATTGCGGAGCCGTCGTTCCGCCACGGTCCGGGCGGCAAGCGAGAAATGGTGCATCCCGGCAATGCCGACTACATCCGCGGCGACAAGATTCCGCGTCCGCAAGGCGGCGGCGGAGGGGGCGGGGGCAGTCAGGCCAGCAACGAAGGCGAGGGTCAGGACGACTTCGTATTCGAGCTGAGCCGCGAAGAATTCATGCAGTATTTCTTCGACGACCTCGAACTGCCGCGTCTCGTCAAAACCCATCTGATGGCCGTGCCTACGTGGAAAAGCATCCGCGCGGGCTGGGCTGCCGAAGGCACGCCGAACAATATCGACGTGGTCCGCTCGCTGAGGAGCGCGCTCGGCCGTCGTATCGCGCTCGGTGCGCCGCTCGTCAACCAGCTGCATGAAATGGAGCGGCAACTCGAGGCGATGAAGGCCGACCCCGCGGATCGCCGCGAGGAGATCAAAGTGCTCGAAGAGGAGATTCACCATTTGCGCGGGCGCATCTGGCGGATTCCGTTCATCGACCCGTTCGATCTGCGTTATGTAAACCGCGTGAAGCAGCCCACGCCGTCCAGCCAGGCGGTGATGTTCTGTCTGATGGATGTGTCCGGTTCCATGGACGAACAGCGCAAGGATCTCGCGAAGCGCTTCTTCATCCTGCTGTACCTCTTTCTCAAGCGCAATTACGAGCGCATCGAGGTAGTGTTCATCCGCCACCATACGCGAGCCGAGGAGGTCGACGAAGACACCTTCTTTCATTCGACCGAAAGCGGCGGCACGGTGGTGTCGAGCGCGCTCGAGCTGATGCGCAAGGTGATGGACGAGCGCTATTCGCCGACTGAATGGAATATTTACGGCGCCCAGGCGTCCGACGGCGACAACTGGACCGACGACTCGCCGAAGTGCCGCAAGATACTCTCGGATGACATCCTGGAGAAGGTGCGGTATTTTGCGTATATTCAGGTGACGCCCGAAGAGCAGAACCTGTGGCTCGAATATGCGCAACTGGCCCTGAGCCAGCCGCATATGGCGATGAAGAAGGTCGAGACCGCGGCGGACATTTATCCGGTGTTTCGCGAGTTGTTCGAAAAGCAGGCGGCGTCTTCATGACGAGCAAGCATTTGCATAACGAAGCGCGCGGCTATCAGCCGGAGCGCGGGAAAGGCGTGCCGCAGCAGCAACAGTCGGGGCATGCCGAGGCCGGGGCGGACGAAGGTCGAGCCGCCGCAGCCGGAGCTGTCGACACCGCTGCAGCACGGGGACACACCGGAACGCCCACTGAGGGGCAAAGGGAAGTCCGTATGAACGTAGCCGATAGAAGGCCTCTGCCGTGCCCGTCCGACTGGACCTTCGAATTGATCGAAGAGTACGACTCGCATATTGCCCGTGTTGCAGAGCAATATGAACTCGACGTGTACCCCATTCAGCTCGAACTCATCAGTTCCGAACAGATGATGGATGCGTACGCGTCCGTCGGCATGCCGGTGAACTACCGCCACTGGTCGTTCGGCAAACATTTTCTCGCTACCGAGAAGAGCTACCGTCGAGGCCAGATGGGGCTCGCGTACGAGATCGTCATCAATTCCAACCCCTGCATCGCGTATCTGATGGAAGAGAACACGATGACGATGCAGGCGCTCGTCATCGCGCACGCCGCCTACGGGCATAACTCGTTCTTCAAGGGCAACTATCTGTTCAAGCTGTGGACGGATGCGCACGCCATCGTCGACTATCTCGTCTACGCCAAGAACTACATCGCGGAGTGCGAGGAGCGCTTTGGCCTCGACCGGGTGGAAGAACTGCTCGATTCGTGCCATGCACTGATGAATTACGGGGTGGACCGCTACAAGCGTCCGCAGAAGCTGTCGCTCGAGAAGGAGTTTGCGGCGCGCCGCGAGCGCGAGGCATACCTGCAGTCGCAGGTCAACGAACTGTGGCGCACCTTGCCGACCCGGCATACGCCGTTGCCGGAGGAAATCGAGGGGCGCTATCCGCCGGAGCCGCAGGAGAATCTGCTGTATTTCGCGGAGAAAAACGCGCCGCTGCTGGAGCCTTGGGAGCGGGAAGTGATCCGCATCGTGCGTAAGGTGGGCCAGTATTTTTACCCGCAACGACAGACCCAGGTGATGAATGAGGGCTGGGCGACGTTCTGGCACTACACGTTGCTCAATACGATGTACAACCAGGGCACGCTGGAAGACGGCTTCATGATGGAGTTTCTCCATTCGCACAGCAATGTGGTCTACCAGCCGCCGGTCACGAAGCCGTATTACAGCGGCATCAACCCGTATGCGCTCGGTTTTTCGATGATGAGCGACATTCGCCGCGTTTGCGAATCGCCCACGGAAGAAGACCGCAAATGGTTTCCGGAGCTGGCGGGCAGCCCGTGGCTGCCGGCCATGCACTATGCGATGCGCAACTTCAAGGACGAGAGTTTCGTGGCTCAGTATCTGTCGCCGCATCTGATCCGGGAAATGCGTCTGTTCTCGGTCCTCGACGACGACATGCGCGATGCGCTCGAAGTCTCGGCGATTCACGACGACAGCGGCTATCAGTACGTGCGCCAGGCGTTGTCGCGGCAGTACGACATGCATCACCGCGAGCCGAATATCCAGGTGTGGGCGGTCAATACGCGCGGCGACCGGAGCTTGACGCTGCGGCACTTCATGAGCGACAACCGGCATCTGTCGTCGGATAGCGACGAGGTGCTCAAGCACATGGCGCGGTTGTGGCAGTTCGACGTGTACCTGGAAAGCGTCGATGAGAACGGCACGGTCCGCAAGCGCTATGAGTGCCGGTATGTGCCGCCGGCGGTGAGGGTCTGACGTCGTCCTGAACTCGCAGCCGTGCGGGAATCCGATTGAACCTGTCCGAAGCCCCTGCAGTCTCGCGACTGGCAGGGGCTTTCCCTATTGGGTGCCAACAAAGCGCCATCTTTTCCTTGCAACTCTGTAAAATTCGCGCACCCGCACGACAAGGGCCGCGACGGCGCCCCGGCGCGCGTTGTGAAGGCGGCGCCACGACCGCTGCCTCCGTTCAAAGACAAGGAAAGACAACAACATGACCGACCTGACCGATCACTCCGTGGCCTCGGCTCACGACACCCGGCGCCGCATCTTTGCGATCGTTGGCGCTTCCTCGGGCAATCTCGTCGAGTGGTTCGACTTTTACGTGTATTCGTTCTGCGCGCTGTATTTCGCGCCGGCGTTTTTCCCGAGCGACAACACCACCACGCAGCTGCTCAATACGGCGGGCGTGTTCGCCGCGGGCTTCCTGATGCGGCCAATCGGCGGCTGGTTTTTCGGGCGCCTCGCCGACAAGCACGGCCGCCGCACGGCCATGATGGTGTCGGTGTTCATGATGTGCGGCGGCTCGCTCGTGATCGCGTTGCTGCCCACGTATGCGCAGATCGGCGCGCTGGCGCCGGCGCTGCTGCTGGTCGCGCGACTGTTCCAAGGCCTGTCGGTGGGCGGTGAGTACGGCACCAGCGCGACCTATATGAGTGAGGTCGCGCTCAAGGGCCGGCGCGGTTTCTTCGCGTCGTTCCAGTACGTCACGCTGATCGGCGGACAGTTGTGCGCGCTGCTGGTGCTGGTGGTGCTGCAACAGACGCTGTCCACCGAAGAGCTGAAGGCGTGGGGCTGGCGTGTGCCGTTCGTCATCGGCGCGCTCGCGGCATTGGTCGCGCTGTATCTGCGCAAATCGCTCGACGAAACCACCACTGCCGAGACGCGTCAGCGCAAGGAAGCCGGCACGCTGCGCGGCTTGTGGCAGCACAAGGGCGCGTTCATGACGGTGCTGGGCTTCACGGCCGGCGGCTCGCTGATCTTCTACACGTTCACCACTTACATGCAGAAGTACCTGGTCAACACGGCCGGCATGCACGCGAAGACGGCCAGCAACGTCATGACCGCTGCGCTGTTCGTCTACATGGTGATGCAGCCGTTCTTCGGCGCGTTGTCGGACCGCATCGGCCGCCGCCGTTCGATGCTGTTCTTCGGCTTCTTCGCGACCATCGGCACGGTGCCGCTGCTGCACGCGCTGAAAGACGTGACGTGCCCGTATGCGGCGTTCGGCCTGGTCGTGGTGGCGCTTGCGATCATCAGTTTCTATACGTCGATCAGCGGCCTGATCAAGGCGGAAATGTTCCCGCCTGAAGTGCGCGCGCTCGGCGTGGGTCTGTCGTACGCGGTGGCCAATGCGATCTTCGGCGGCTCGGCGGAATATGTCGCGCTGTGGCTGAAGTCGGTCGGCAACGAGTCGACGTTCTACTGGTATGTCACCGTGCTGTGCGCGATTGCCGGCATCGTCTCGCTGCGCATGCGCGATCCATCGAAAGAAGGGTATCTGCGGCTCGAACCGTAAGCCGGTGGCGGCCGACTGCCGGCACGTCGGACGGTGACCTGAAAACGGCGGTGCGGGGCAACCCGGCCGCCGTTTTTCATGCGCGCCCCGCATCTGCTCACGCCACCACGATCTCCGTTCCCAATGCATGCAGCAGGTCCCGCAGCGCTTCGGCCTGCGCCATCTTCGCGTCGCCGCGCAAATGAATCTGCAGCGCTCGCCCGGCGATCCGGTCGACGGGATGCGTGAACCAGAGTTCAACTGCGAGCCCCAATCCTTCCGGCTGATTGACGGCGACCGGTTCGATCACACGCGGCTTGAAACAGGTACTGTCGGACATGGCGAATCACCTCGGCGCTGATGACGGTTCGTGTTCATCGTAATCAGCGTGGGGCGCGGGACCAAGCAACAATTACGCGTTTGCTAAGCAGAAGATGCTTAGCAGAAAACACGCTGATTGCATGAGCTAGGCAGGCCGCTGGCGCCGGCGTCCACGGCGCAACGGTGCTGCGTCAGACCGGTTCCGAGTGGTCGGTCATGAGTTCCGCGACGCGCTCCTTGACGATAGCGGCCGGATTGGCGGCCACAGCAGGCGTGGCGGCCACCGCCGCCATCGCTGCCGCCGCGGTGGCCGTGGCGACCTGCTGAGGCCCGCGCAACGCGGCACGCGCCAGCATCAGAAGATGGTAGTAAAGCCTGATGCTGAACCCGTAGTCGTACGCGAACAGATGGCCAAGCATGACCTTGAAGCCCGCCCGCAGCTGGCGGTTTTTCGCGTGAACGGAGACCACGATCGGCGCGAGGCGGCGCAGTGCCAGCTTGCGCGACGGCTCCAGTTGCGCTGGCAGCTTCAACGCCTTGACGAACGCGTACGCGCTGACCGGCGCCGCGATCGTCGTGCCGCGGGTGCTGTGCGAGATCGAACTGGCCGTCTTGCGATACACCGAGACGTAGTCGTGCAGATAAAACACCTCGCGCGCCGCGAGGCAAAGTTCGGTGCCGAACACGAAATCGCAGCACATGCCGTGCTGATCCGAGTAGCCGATCCGCTTGACGAGTTGCGCGTCGGCCATCCAGCCATTGTTCGGAAACATCTGGATCAGACCGGTTCTGCCCGGCAGGCGCTGCAAGCCTTCGGCATCCCGTGTACGTCTGAAGTCTGCGTTCAGGTACGCACTGGCTTCGAAGTCGATCGCCCCGCTGTGGTCGGCCTCGTACTGATCGCCGAATACCGCGTCGAGCTGCGGATGAAGCGTCCACAGCGACACGAGCTTTTCGACGCCGTCCGTGGTGAGCAGGTCGTCGTCGTGAATCAGCAGGATCTTGTCACCGCTCGCGCGGTTGAACAGGCTGGCGACGTTGCGCGCCTGGCCGAGCGGCGGCTCATGCTTCAGGTAGCGCACGCGCGGCTCGTCGCGATAGCGCGCCGCGATCAACTGCTGGGTGCGCGTGTCTTTCGAATCGTCGCCGATCACGATCTCCAGATTGCCATAGCTCTGCGCGAGGCACGAGTCGATGCACTCGACGATCAGTTCAGGACGATTGCAGGTTGGCAGGCAAATCGAGACCTTGGGAGGGTGGGGATGGGCCGGGTTGATGGACATGAGCGTCGCCTTTCTTTTCTGTTCAGGGGCGGCAGCCGGTTTGCTTGACGCACACATCGCTGCAAGCAGAAAAATAGTCCATCGCGCCGAAAAAATATTCGGCAAAAAATAGGAAGAAATGTTTGGCTTCTGAAAGGGGCTGGAAGGGAAAAATTTATGCGAATTCTTTACTGATTTGCCGGAAAGCCGCTTCCAGACTCACCTTTAATATTTCAAATAACTGACGGTTCGCGCGGCGCGCCGCCCGTCAGCGACACGATGAAGTCGACGAACGCGCGCACTTTGGCCGGCGGTTGATGCCGCGAAGGATAGAGCGCATGGAGCGGATAGGCGCCGTCGCCCCAATCGGGAAGCAACTCGATCAGTTTGCCGCTGGCCATCAGCGACTCGTTGCCGAGCGAGAGAATCTGCGCGACGCCCTGGCCCGCCATGCAGGCACTGTGCAGGGTGGCCACGTCATTCACCGTCAAACGGCCTTGCGGCGTCACGACGATCTTCTTGCGGCCGCGATGAAATTCCCAGCTGAACGGGTAGCCCGTTAGTGGATCGCGATATTTGATGCACACATGCTTGCCGTTTTCGAGTTCGGCCGGGTTCGCCGGATGCCCGTGCTTCTTCAGATACGACGGCGCGGCCACGGTGAGAATGCGCGCGTCCGTTAGCTTGCGGGCGATCAGCGTCGACACCGGCGGGTTGCCGAAACGGATGGCCAGATCGAAACCGTCGGCAACCATATCGCCGAGCTGCTCGCGCGTGATCAACTCGAGTTGCAGATCGGGATGCCGGTCGATAAATCCGCCGAGCCTTTGCCCGAGCATGAGGCGCGAGAAAAACGGGTCCATGTTCACGCGCAAACGCCCGCGCACGGCGCTCGCGCCCTGGGCGGCGGAAGCCGCCGCTTCTTCCAGACCGCCCAGCAGCGGGACGATCTGCTCGTAGAAGCGCCGCCCCTCGTCGGTTAGCGTGACCGAGCGCGTGGTGCGGTCGAACAGGCGGATGCCCAGACGTGCCTCGAGCCGCGCGACCGCTCGGCTCACCCCGGATTGCGACATGTCGAGCGCATCACCCGCCGCCGCAAAACTGCCGCAATCGACGATTGCCGTCAGGACGCCGATGCCGTTCAGCACGCGCTCGTCAAATCGCATGTGGTTTTCCTTTTGTTATTCATTGGCTAATGCGTCACATGCTAACGCGAAAGCCTGTTTGAATTTATGCGCGAGCGAAGGGAAATGCCACCTGTCAATGCGGATTGAATAAGCGTAAAGGTCAGCGGCCCGCGCCTTGAGGCGCCTTTCCTCGAACGGGGCGCGCGGCAGGCGTATTGTCGAGATGGCGGAATACCCAGGCCGACACCAGGGTGATCGCGCCGACGCACACAAAGCTCAGGCGAAAGCCGAGCGCGGCCGATCCCCAATGCGCCGAGAACAGATTCACCAGCCCGCCGCCGATCGACACGCCGAGGCCGATCGCCAGCATCTGCACCATCGAAAAGAGGCTGTTGCCGCTGCCGGCATCGTCATGCGAAAGGTCTTTGAGCGTGACGCTGTTCATTGCCGCGAACTGCATGGAGTTGGCCGCGCCGAACACCGCCAGAATCGCGATCTCGATCACGAGCGGCGTGTCGCGCGAAATCAATGCGAACGCAACGATCGACGAACCCACGATCAAGGTGTTCACCAGCAAGAATGTGTCGTAGCCGTAGCGGCGCACGAGCGGCGCGATCCAGCGCTTGGCCACGGTGCCGGCCAGCGCCGCGGGCAGCATCATGAGACCCGAGTGCAGCGGCGAGTAACCCAGCTGCAATTGCAGCAGCAACGGCACGAGGAAGGGCACGGCGCTCGACCCGATGCGGCACACCAGATTGCCGATCAGCCCAACGCTGAAATTCGGCTCGCCGAACAGCGACAGCTTGAAGAGTGGATTGGCCCGGCGCCTTGCGTACGGAATGTAGGCGAGCGCGCTCACCACGGCGAGCGCAAACAGACCCGCCGACCATGCCGCACGATGGGTGTGCACCGGCGCGTCGATCGCCAGCGAAAACGCGATCATGCACAGCGACAGCAGCGCGCAGCCGGCGAAGTCGAACGGCGGCGCGTCAGTCCCGCCGTGTGACGGCAGAAAGCGCTGCACCGCATAGAGGCCCACCACACCGATCGGTACGTTGATCAGAAAGATCCAGTGCCACGTGATCGCCTGGACGAACCAGCCGCCGAGCGTCGGCCCGGCGATCGGCCCCAGTTGTCCCGCGATGGAAATGAACGCGAGCGCCGCGACGTACTGCTCGCTCGCGACGCTGCGCAACACGGCGAGCCGTCCGATCGGCAGCAGCATCGAGCCACCCAGACCCTGCAGCACCCGCGCGAGTATCAACTGGCCTAGCGTATGCGCGCTCGCGCAGCAGACCGAGCCGAGCACGAACACGAGGATCGCCGCGAAATAGACGCGCCGCGTGCCGAAGCGGTCGGCAAGCCAGCCCGAGGCGGGCGTGAGCATGGCCATGGTGAGCGTGTAGGCGACCACGATCGGCTGCATGGCGAGCGGTGCCACATTCAGGCTGTGCGCGATCGACGGCAGCGCGGTGTTGACGATCGTCGTATCGAGCGACTGCATGAAAAAGCCGGCGGCGACGATCCACAGCAGCGCGGTGTGGGAGGAATCCTTGGTCATCTTTAGCGGGGCGGCCGGGCAGTGGGGCGGGCGCCCGGGCTCGAAACATTCATCGGGGAGTCCAGTCATCATATTGACATCCACGCCAATCGGGAACCCCACTGGAGGCGCTGACTGTTATCGACTTTGCCGATAAGCAGCGCGACAATGGCGCATGCTCAATCCCATCTGGCTCAAGACTTTCTCGACCGTCGCCGCGTGTCACAGTTTTACCGAGGCGGGGCGGCGGCTCAATCTGACGCAGTCGAGCGTCAGCGAACACATCCGGCGGCTCGAAGAAAGCGTCGGCCGGCGGCTGTTCGTGCGCGATACCCATTCGCTCGCCATGACGCCGGACGGCGAGGCCATGCTCGCGCACGCGAGCGTGATTCTGCAGGCGCTGGCGCGGGCCGAATCGCAATTCCGCGCGTCGCGCCTGAAGGGCCGCGTGCGTCTCGGCTCCTCCGACGACGTGGCGCTCGGACCGTTGCCTGCCGTGCTGGCGGCGTTTCGCGACGCGCATCCGGATGTCGAGCTGGAGATCACCATCGGCATGACCGGCAAGCTCTATGAGTTGCTCGACGCCGGCGCGATTGATCTGCTGGTCGGCAAGCGGCGCCTAGGCGACCGGCGTGGCGTGCCGCTGTTTACCGGCCGGCTGGAGTGGCTCGCGCGCGCCGGCACGCTGGTCGATCTGAGCCAGCCTTTGCCCTTGATTCTGGTCGCCGAGCCGAGCGTGACGCGCGCAGTCGTGCTCGACGCGCTCGCCGAGGCGGGCTTCGGCTGGCAAGTGGTGTGCACGAGCAGCAGCCATTCGGGCTGTATCGCGGCGGCGCGCGGCGGGCTCGGCATTACGGTTCGTCCGCAGTACCTGGCCGCGCGAGGACTCACGCCGCCGCTCAATGCCTCGAGCTTGCCCACGTTGCCGTCCGTCGAATTCATCGCGCTGGCGGCGAAACGGCTCAGCCGGCCTGCGGGCACGCTGTTGCAATTGCTGTACGACAGCGATCTGCGCGGCTCGTGGATCGGGGAATGAGTTCGTTCGCCGTATAGATAGGATTCCGGATTAAAGCGATCTTTATCGGCAATGCCGCACGGCACCGTGCGTTGAGCGTGCGTGCCCGTGCGCGCGTGTTGCGCGTTTGCCGCGCCCGGCAAATTTTATTGTTTCGCCACCAGACGAATCGCTATACTTTCCATATGCGGTTCGTTGTTCCAAATAAGGAACAAAATCACAAAGCCGACAATAACGTTGCCAGGTGAAAGGCGTCGGGACCCATCGTCTTTCACGCGTGCGCGGGGCCGCACGTCATGAGCCAAAGCGCCAAACCAGCCAGAGCGATAAAAACCACGATGACCCGGAACCTGACCATCAATCTGCGGATTGCCATCACCATCGCGTTTCTCGGCGTGTTGCTGATAGCCACCGGCGCGCTCGGCATTCTCGGCATGAACGAAAGCAACGAGGCGCAGCGCGACGCGTACACGGTGCATTTCGCGTCGGTCGTCGCGCTCGGCAAATCGGGCACCGCCATGTCGCGGGCGCGGTTCGGGCTCGACTGGGCAATGAGCAACCCGCACTCGCCGCAATTGAACGCGCAGCTCGAGCGTGCCCGCATGCTGCTCGGCGATTCGGACAAGTGGTGGAACACCTTCCGCGATCTGCCGAAGACCCCCGATCTGCAGCGCCTCACCGACGACCTCGACGCGAAACGCACCGCTGTGCGCCGCGACGGCATCGACAAGCTCATCGAAGCGATCCGCACGGGCGACGCGAGCTGGATGGATGAAAGCCGCGCGAACCATCTGATCGGCCTCTACACGGCCATGAACGCGAGCCAGGGCGCGCTGGAGGATTATCTGAACCGCCAGGCCGCCGAGGCCAGCGCGCGCTCGGACGCGCTCCTGCATACGCTGCTCGCGGCGTGCGCCGGCAGCATTCTGGCGGGGCTGACGGTGGCGTTCATCAGCTGGCGCACACTGCGCCGCGCGATCATGGCGCCGCTGAACGACGCGTTGCGCCAGTTCGACGCGATTGCCGCCGGCGAATTGACGACCCGCGTACCGATTCGTTCGAACGACGAAATGGCGACGCTGCTGCGCGGCGTCGCGTCGATGCAGGACAAGCTCGGCGCAACCGTCACGACCGTGCGTGCCGGTTCGCATTCGATTGCATCGTCGACGCAGCAGATCGCCGCGGGCAATCTCGACCTGTCGCAACGCACCGAGGAGCAGGCCGCCTCGCTCGAAGAAACCGCCGCGGCGATGGAGCAGCTCACGTCCACAGTTCAACTGAACGCCGAGAATGCGCATCACGCGAGCGAGCTGGCGTCGCGCGCCTCGGAGATGGCGGCGCGCGGCCGCCAGTCGGTCGGCAGCATGGTCGAGACGATGCGCGTGATTCACGCGGGCTCGTCGAAGATGACCGGCATCATTGGCGCGATCGAAGGCATTGCGTTTCAGACCAATATCCTCGCGCTGAACGCCGCGGTCGAGGCAGCGCGCGCGGGCGAAGAAGGGCGCGGCTTCGCGGTGGTGGCGGGCGAGGTACGCAGCCTCGCGCAACGCTCGGCGGCAGCGGCGAAGGAAATTGGCGCGCTGATCGCGGAGTCGACTGCGCGCGTGGAGAACGGCGCGGGGTTCGTCAACGAAGCGGGCGACACGATGCAGGAGATCGAAACCGCGATCGAACGCGTGGCGCGCATTGTCGGTGAGATTGCGGCGGCGTCGAAAGAGCAGAGCGAAGGCATCAGGCAGGTGAGCCTCGCCGTCATGCAGATGGACGAGGTCACGCAGCACAACGCGGCGCTGGTCGAGCAAAGCGCGGCGACCGCAAACCCGCTGGCGGATCAGGCGCGGCAATTGAGCGAATTGACCGCGGCCTTCAAGGTGGCGAGCGATGCGGCGCCGCGCAAGGCGTTTAGCTGAACGTACCTGAGCTCGGCACGTTGGCGCGCGGCGCTCAGCTCGGCATCGTGCGGAACGAAATCGCGATGCGGTTCCATGCGTTGATCGCGGTGACGAGCAGCGTCAGGTCGACCAGCTCTTCGTCGCTGAAGTGGGGGCGCACGGCTTCCCAGATCGCGTCCGGCACATGCTCCTGAGAAATCAGCGTGAGCGCTTCGGTCCATTCGAGCGCGGCGCGTTCGCGGTCGGTGAAGAAGGGCGTTTCGCGCCACACCACCACCGTTGCCAGACGGCGTTCAGTTTCGCCGCCTTTGCGCGCGTCGGTGGTGTGCATGTCGACACAGTATGCGCAACCGTTGATCTGCGAGGCGCGCAAGCGAACCAGTTCGGTCAGCGATTTTTCGAGCGCCGATTTGCCGATGCGCTCTTCAACGCCCATCAGCGCCTTGATCGCGGCGGGGTTGGCTTTGTAGTAGTTCAGACGTTGCATGATGCACTCCTGAGTTGGGTTGAACGCATTCCGTGATGCGATGAGTGAAGATTAGTCGCATGACTGGCTTTGTGAAATTGCCAATTTCGGCTATTTTCAGGTGGCCACTTTGCAGCGGTGGCGGGGCGCGGTGGCGCTCCGCCGAGCGTCCTTACCGGTCGTAATGGCATCGTTGCCGGGCTTCGGGCGATTCGGTATGGTGGGTCATCCACCCATTCGACGAGATTGCGCATGACTTCCGCCGCCGCCCAACTTCCGCAGCCGATCCGTACCGATGTTCTGATTGTCGGCGCCGGCCCCGTGGGCCTTTTTGCCGCTTTCGAGGCGGGCGTGATCGGCCTGTCCTGCCATATCGTCGACGGGCTCGACAAGGTCGGCGGGCAATGCATCGAGCTTTATCCAGACAAACCCATCTACGATATTCCCGCCATACCGTCCTGCACCGCGCGCGATCTGGTCGAGCGCCTGATGGCGCAATGCAAGCCGTTCGACGTGCCGATTCATCTCGAACAGCGGGTCGAGTCGGTCACGCAGCGCGAGGACGGACGCTGGACCGTGCGGACCGATCGCGGGCTTGTCTTCGACGTCGCGGCGATTCTGCTTGCCGCGGGCAATGGCGCGTTCGTGCCGCAAAAGCTGCCGCTGGCCGAAGCCGTCCCGCTGGAGTCGCGCCATGTGCACTACAGTGTGCCGCGCCTGGCCGATTTCGCCGGCAAGACCGTGGTCGTGGCGGGCGGCGGTGACTCCGCACTGGACTGGGCGCTCGCGTTGCGCGAAGTGGCGCGGCGCGTGACGCTGGTGCACCGGCGCAGCGGATTCAGCGCGGCCGATTCGAGCGTGGAAGCGATGCGTCGCGCGGTCGCGGCCGGCGAGATGGATTTCATTGTCGGCGCCATAGCCGGACTCGGCATCGAGGGGGATGCGCTGAAGTCGATCGCGTTGCGGCATATCGAAGGCGAGACGCGTATCGAGGCCGACCATCTGGTCGTGCTGTATGGCCTCGTCGCCGATCTCGGGCCGATTGCGCAGTGGGGCCTGACGATACACGGCGGCCGCGTCGACGTGGATACCTCCAACTATGAAAGCTCGCGCCCCGGCATCTTCGCGGTTGGCGATATCGCCAACTATCCGAACAAGCAGAAACTGATCCTGTCGGGTTTTCACGAGGCGTCGCTGGCGTTGCGCAAGGCCTATGCGTACGCTTTTCCGGACAAAAAACGCGTGCACGTACATTCCAGTTACGACGTAAAGCTGGCGGAAAAGGTCAGTGCCGCGGGCTGACTAGGGCACCCAGGCTGAGGACGTGCCAGACGGGGCACGGCAATTGCGTGCAAGGCGGTCTGGAGGAGAGCCGTTCACGTGCTTCCCAGGTGAAATCATAGGCAAAGCACCGGATGACTCCCGTGTATGCTTTTGGACGATGCCCTTCTTTCATCACGTCATGAAACAGTTCGACGGTCCCAGCGCCCCTAACGACAGCGGCTCTTCCGTGACTGCGACCGCTGCGGCCGCTGCCATCGCGGTCGACTATGGGCCGCTGCTGCAGGCGATCGGAGACTACGCGATCTTCCTGCTCGACCCGACGGGCCGGATCGTCAGCGCGAATGCCGGTGCGCAGAAGCTGACGGGTTATCGAAACGAGGAGATCATCGGCGAGCATTTTTCGCGCTTCTATACCGAGGAGGCGGTGGCACGTGACTGGCCGGCCTACGAGTTGCAACAGGCATCGCTGACCGGCCGCTTCGAAGACGAGGGCTGGCGCGTTCGCAGGGACGGCACGACCTTCTGGTCGAACGTCGTGATCACATCGATTCGCAATGAAGCAGGCATTCTTACAGGGTTTGCCAAAATTACACGCGATCTGACCGCGCAGCGCGAACATGTCGAAGCGCTGCGGCAAAGCGAGGAGCGTTTCCGTCTGCTGGTCGACTGTGTCAAGGACTACGCGATATTCATGCTCGATCCAGACGGCTATGTGGTGAGCTGGAACGCGGGCGCTGCGCGCATCAAAGGCTATACGCGCGAGGAAATCGTCGGCCAGCATTTCTCGGTGTTCTATACACCGGAAGAAGCCGCGGCGGGCAAGCCGGCGCGCGAGCTGGCCATTGCCCGGCAGATCGGCCGCGTCGAGGACGAAGGCTGGCGCGTGCGCAAGGACGGCACGACGTTCTGGGCCAACGTGAATATCACCGCGGTGCATGACGAATCGAACCGGCTGCGCGGCTTCGCCAAGGTCACGCGCGATCTGACCGAGCGCCGCGAACGCGAAGAGCTTTCGCGTTCAGGCGAGCGCATGCGCCAATTTCTCGCGACCCTCGCGCACGAATTGCGCAATCCGCTCGCGCCGGTGCGCAATGCGGTCGGCGTGATGCAGCTCGAAACGGACGTGAGCCCGACACTCGCACGTTCGCGCGACCTGATCGACCGGCAGGTCACCCACCTCACGCGGCTGGTCGAGGACCTGCTCGATGTCGGCCGGATCACCTCGAACAAGGTCGAGTTGCGCTTCGGCCGCGTCGATCTGAGCGAGATTGTGGCGCGTGGGATCGAGGCCGCGCGTCCATTTACCGATGCCAACGAGCAGCATGTCGAATCGCGCATGCCGCTCGATCCGGTGTTCGTTCGCGGCGACCTGACACGCCTAGTGCAGGTGCTGCAGAACCTGCTGCACAACGCGTCGAAGTTCTCGCCGGCGGGCAGCACGATCGAGGTGCTCGGGCGTGTCGATCACCGCATGGCCGTGCTCGAAGTGCGCGACGCGGGGTGTGGCATTCCGTTGGGTTCGCTCGACCGGATTTTCGAGTTGTTCGCTCAGGAAAAGGATGGCCAGAAGACCGGCGAAGGCGGTCTCGGCATCGGCCTCACGTTGTGCAAGTCGCTTGTCGAAATGCATGGCGGCAGCATTCTCGCGAGTAGCGAAGGGCCGGGAACCGGCAGTACGTTTACGCTGAGCCTGCCGCTGGCCGCCGCACCGGCCGACGCCGCGGGCGACCAGCCGGCAGAGGCGCAGGCCGAAGTCGCGCCGCTGCGCGTTCTGCTGGTGGACGACAATCGCGACTCGGCCGACAGCCTCGCGATGCTGCTGGAACTCAAAGGCCATGAAGTCCGCATTGCCTACGAGGCGGAGCAGGCCTTCCAGATAGCGCCTGCCTTCGCGCCTCATCTAGCCGTGATCGACATTGCGATGCCGAAGACGGACGGCTACGCAACGGTCGCCGTGCTGCGCGAGATGCCTGAACTTGCCCATACCCTGTACGCCGCCGTGACCGGCTTCGGCCACGCGAGCGATCGGGAGCGCAGCCGCGAGGTCGGCTTCCATGCGCACCTCGTCAAGCCGGTGGAACTCGCGCTGTTTGATAACCTGCTGGCGCAGGCGGACGCGCGACGCCACGGGTGATCGCGAGCGCGCGGCGGCCTCACGCGATAGCGGGGCCAGTTAGCCGCGCCCGCCGCGTGAAATCTCCTCACCTGCGCGATGCGGCATGCGCAGCGTGACCGGAATCGAGGCGAACGAGCACAGGCCGACCACCAGAAACGCGGGCCAGAAATCCGACCACATGAGGCCAGGATGCCCGTGCAGCACGCGCGAAATCTGCAGCACGATACCGCCGACCGTCACGCCGAGTCCGAGCGACATCTGCTGGACGACACTGCCGAGGCTTGTCGCGCGTCCCACGTCGCGGTTGGCGATCTCGGCGTAAGTCAGCGAATTCAGGCTGGTGAATTGCAGCGCCGGGAAGAAGCCGCCGAGCAGCACGACCGCCCAGATGATCCAGGTCGGCGTGCCGGGGAAAAACAGTCCGCAGGCCGCGATCGACAGCCCCGATAACGCGGCGTTGACCACCAGCACCGAACGGAAGCCGAACCGATGCAGCACGCTCGAGGCGAACGTGCGCATGAACATGCCGCCGAACGCGGAGGCGCAGGTGATCAGGCCGGATTGGAACGCGCTCATGCCGTGGCCTTCCTGCAGCATCAGCGGCAGCAGAAACGGCAACGCGCCGAGGCCGATACGAAACAGCGAGCCGCCGAGCACGCTCGCCTGAAACGTCGGCACCTTGAAAAAGCGCAGATCGAGCAACGGCAGTTTGACGCGCTGCGCGTAGGCGACATAGACGAGCAGCAGAAAGGCGCCGCACGCGCACATGCCGAACGCGTCGCGATTCGACATCAGTTCGCCGCCCACCAGCGAGAGCCCGAGCAGAAGCAGCACCGCGCCGGCCGCTGACAGAAAAAAGCCGATCCAGTCGAGCGGCCCCGGATCCGGCTCGCGCGTGTTGGCGATGTGCCTGTTGGTCAGATAGATGCCGAGAATGCCGATCGGCACGTTGATGAAGAAAATCAGGCGCCAATGCAGATAAGTGGTGATAAAGCCGCCGAGCAGGGGGCCGGCGGCCGGACCGAGCAGCGCGGGCACGCTCAGATAGTTCATCGCGCGGATGAAGTCGGATTTGTGAACCACGCGAAAGATGATGATGCGCCCGACCGGCACCATCATCGCGCCGCCCACGCCTTGCACGAAGCGCGCGAGCGTGAAGGTGGCCAGCGAATTCGATGCGGCGCACAGCAGCGAGCCCGTCACGAAGATGCCGATTGCGGTGCGGAAGACCGTGCGGGCGCCGAAGCGGTCGGCGAGCCAGCCGCACACGGGAATGAACACGCCGAGCCCGAGGACGTAGCTCGTCACCGCGATTTTCAGCGTGACCGGATCGCGCCCGAAGTCGCGCGCCATGACGGGCAACGCGGTGACGATCACGTTCGCATCGACGCTTTCCATGAACATCGCGCACGCGACGATGAGAGGCGCTATCAGGGCTTTCTGGGCGGCGGTCATGGAGACGGGCTGCGGCGGACGGTCGCAGGCAAAGCGGTCATTATTGCACCTGTACGGTGCGGATTGTTAATAACCGGTGTTCCGATGCAGCCGTTTTCCCGGAGTCCGCGGGCGGCCGATGTGACTGCTGCGCAACGACGCAGCGACTTTATTGATTTTTGTTGCGATGCGGCATGAGACGGTTATAATCGGGTTATTGCCTAGGTATAAACCCTAGGCAACCTGATTCGGAGCTCGCCATGAATACCGCTACCCAGACTGCAACCGTTCGCGCCACCAACAACACCTTCCTGGGCAAACTGCGCGCATTGGCGCTGCGTGCGCTGAACCTGCACCTGCAAAACTGCGCCATGATCGCGGAAACGTACCGCCGTCCGCAGTAAGTCACGAGCTGTGAACCGCGCGCAGGCCGACCGGGCCGCGCGCTGGAATGCGCCGTGCCGGCTGTGCGGCCGGCGCCTGGGCGTCAAATCGTTCGGGAAAAAATCAAGCCGCGATTTCGCCGCGGCCGGACGGTGAGCGTTAGTCCTTGGCCGGTTTTGCGATGGTCGAAGTAGCCGTGCGAGTCCTCGTTGCCCGCGCGGACAACGCGCTCATCAGCAGCGCTATCGACACCAATCCGACCAGATACACGCCGGCCATCATCCAATCCTGTTCTGCCATCATCGTTCCCCTTCAAAAATCGAACTGCGTGTGGTACATGCACCGCGTTTCACTGAGCTATTGCTCCCGATTACGGCACGCACCGCGAGATTCTTGAAGCAATAAAAAAGGGGCCGAGGCGAATACGGCGAGCGCGGCGCATGCCGATTCGATAGCCGGATTCAATTAAATCCCGCTGAGATGGCTGACGCTGTCAACCTTTTGCTCCCTTTGCCGTTATCCATTTGTAATCGCCCGTAGCAGGCGACGCCGCGGCGGACGTTCCGTCGTCGCGACAGATTCACGCAAGGCCCTGCATTGACCCCATTCCATCGCTTTACCAACAGATTCGACCGGCCTGGCGCGATGTTCGACCGTGCATTGAAAGCGCTTGGCAGCCGGGGACTGGTCGCGCCCGTACTCGCGCTCGTCGTGTGCGGACTGCTGCTCGTCGTCCTGCAACATCTCTCGCAGGCGGTCGACTATCGCTCGGTGATGCGCGAGTTGCGCCATCTGACGGCCGGCGAGTGGGTCGCGGCGCTCGGCGCCACCGCGCTCAGTTATGTGGCGCTGGTGGGGCGCGATGCCGTCGGCTTGCGCTATCTCGGCGCTGCCGTGCCGCGCGCGGCGCTGTGGGTCGGCGCGACGGCCGGCTCCGCGCTCGGCAATGCCACCGGCTTC
>DASVNP010000366.1:0-3071 GCA_036383775.1 Paraburkholderia sp.
CGGATCGCGCTGCGTGTACACGCGCCGCTTCTTGCCGTGCGGCGTGAGATCGCACGAAAAGATCTGGCCGTCGTCTTTCAGCACCTCACCGGCGCCGAACACCAGCACATCGGCTACACGACCCGCTTCGTAGACCGAATCTTTTTTGCACAGGCCGGCCTCCGCGGTGATGAGGCCGGCGATTTCCTCCGTGCGCGCCCTGACGGCTTCCGCCGCGCGCCGCAAGATCGCCGCGCGCTCGAATCGGGTGAGGGAGGGGCGATAGGCACGTGCGAATTCGAACGCGCGGCGCACGTCCGCGAGTGTCGCCTTCGGCACGGTGCCGACGAGCGTGCCGTCGTACGGGTTGAGCACTTCGATCACGTCGTCGCGAAAGATTTTTTCTCCGCCGATGCGCAGCGCTTCGTGACGCACCTGCCATTGAGTCTTCGTTTCCGCAATAGCGTTCATGTCTGATCCCCGGGTCATTGAAGGTGGTTGAGAGCGATGTCGATGATGTCGAAGTTGCGCAGCCGTGCCCGCTTTGCGACCGATTTGGCGACCGGCTGATTGAACACGAGCGGCACGATCTGTTCAGAAAGGCCGCCATGCGAGCGCAGTGGCACGTCGAGCCCGGACAGGTCGTGCTTGATGCGCCGCGTGCCGAGCACGACGTCGCGCGTCGAGATCACGATCAGGTCGCCCATGCGCGCGGGCGGCAGCTCGAAGCGCGCGCAGCCTTCCGCGCCGGTCAGCACCAGCTCGATGCCGGGTTCCGCGGCGAGCCGCTGGCGCATCTCGTCGACGTCGGCGGAGGCGGGCAGGTAGACCGTGGCGAACGATCCGAGCGCGCCGTGATGCACGACGTACGGGTCGGTAATCGGCAGGATCACGCGGGCGGCGCTCTCGCCGAGCCACTCGTCGAAACGCTCCTGCAAATAGATCACGTTGGGCTCGCCGTTCTCGTCGTGCTTGGCATTCATGCCGTGATCGGCGGTGATCGCGACGATCGCACCCAGCTCGTCGAGCCGTTGCAGATAGCCGTCCATCATCTGGTAGAACGCGTTCGCACCCGGCGTGCCCGGCGCGCACTTGTGCTGGACGTAGTCCGTGGTCGACAGGTACATCAGGTCGATGTCGCGGGTTTCGAGCAGGCGCACGCCGGCCGCAAACACGAATTCCGACAGGTCGGCGCTGTACACGCTCGGCACCGGCTTGCCGACCAGTTCGAGCAGGTTGTCGATGCCGTTTTCCTCGAGCGTCGCTTCATCCGCTTTCTCCGCGGAAAAGCAGACCCCCGCGAGGTCTTTGCCGAGCAGGCGGCGCAGCTTGTCCTTTGCGGTAACCACCGCGACCTTCGCACCCTGGTTGGCAAAACCGGCCAGCACGGTCGGGGCGACCAGGTACTTCGGATCGTTCATCAGCACCTCGGTGCCGCTGTCACGATCGAAAAAGTAGTTGCCGCTGATGCCATGCACGGCGGGCGGCACGCCGGTCACGATCGACAGGTTGTTCGGGTTCGTGAAGCTCGGCACGACGCATTCGCCTTTGAGCGCCGTGCGGGGATGCAACAGCTTGCCGATAAATGGCGCGACGCCTGCTGCCGCCGCCATCTCCAGGTATTCGTACGCGCAGCCGTCCACGCAAACCACGACAACGGGTCGATGCATCCAGTTGTAGCTGCGGCCGTTCACTTCAATGGAAACCGGTGTTTCGCTCATGACATGTCCTCTCGCTAGGGTAAGTCGGGTATTGAGGGTGAGGCGTTGTGTGGCAAAGTGTGGCAATACTTGACATTAAAATTGATGCTTTGTAGATTGTCAACAACAGACAACAAACGCGATTGAGCAAAAACAAGGGTCGGAAGAGTTGGCGCAAGTAGTGGTCCCGTAGCACCGGTCGTTTTCGTCGCTGGCAGCGACGCCACTTTCTCAAGGGGTCTGAAAATGAAGGAAAAGCAGGGGTTGAACGGTTACCGAGGTGGTCTGGGCATGGCAATGCGTTGCCTCGTGGCAGCCGCTGTCACGCTTGGCGCGGTCCAGATCGCGCACGCGAAAACGCAGTTGCTGGTCTATACGGCGCTAGAAGACGAAGCGATGAAGCCGTACAA
Source organism: Paraburkholderia sp. (assembly GCA_036383775.1). Lineage (GTDB taxonomy): Bacteria > Pseudomonadota > Gammaproteobacteria > Burkholderiales > Burkholderiaceae > Paraburkholderia. The sequence goes on from DASVNP010000366.1 coordinate 2,090, forward strand.
GGACGCGTTCGAAAAAGCCAATCCGGATATTGAAATCCGCTGGGTGCGCGATTCGACGGGGGCGGTCACCGCCAAACTGCTGGCCGAGAAAAACAATCCGCGCGCCGACGTGGTGCTCGGGCTCGCGGCATCCAGCCTGACGCTGCTTGACCTGCAGGGCATGCTGATGCCGTATGCGCCGAAGGGCTTCGACAGCCTGACGCGCAAGTACAGCGATGCCAACACGCCGCCGCACTGGGTCGGTATGGACGTATGGGGCGCAACGGTCTGCTACAACCGCGTCGAAGCGGAGAAGCGCCACCTGCCCAAGCCGACCTCGTGGGAGGACCTGACCAAGCCTGTCTACAAGGGCATGGTGGTGATGCCGAGTCCGGTGTCCTCAGGCACGGGCTATCTCGACGTGACGTCGTGGCTGCAAACGTTCGGCGCCGACAAGGGCTGGAAGTACATGGACGCGCTGGACAAGAACGTCGCGCAATACGTGCACTCAGGGTCGAAGCCCTGCACGCTGGCCGGCACGGGCGAATTCCCGATCGGCATCTCCTTCGAATACCCGGCCGTACAGCTCAAGCGCCAGGGCGCGCCGCTGGACATCGTGCTGCCGAAGGAAGGCCTGGGTTGGGAGATCGAAGCGACTGCCGTGATCAAGGGCACTGCCCACGAGGAAGCCGCGAAGAAACTGGCTGACTTTTCTGCCAGCCCCGAGGCGATGGAGCTCTACCAAGAGAACTTCGCCGTGCTCGCCCAGCCTGGCATCGCCAAGCCGCAAACCGAACTGCCGGCTGACTACGAACAGCGCCTGATCAAGAACGACTTCGCCTGGGCCTCGAAGAACCGCGACGAGATCCTCACCGAATGGCGCAAGCGCTATGACGGCAAGTCCGAGAAAGTGGCGGCCAAGTAAGATTTTTATCGGCTGACGGGGCCTCATCGCAGCAAGCTCGCTCACAGAAGTACGCATTCCAATGTGGGAGCGAGCTTG
>DASVNP010000367.1:0-29983 GCA_036383775.1 Paraburkholderia sp.
GTCCGCACGCGTGGCAGGCGAGCAGGCCCGCGGTTTTTGCGGTGACATATTTCATGGTGCGCTCACCCCCGACGCGGCGCCGGCGGCACACCGGGCGGCAATGTGGTTTGCTGCGCGCCATGGATCTCAGGCGGCGCGACCGGTCCGGCGACTGAATCGGCGGGGCTCACTGTGCTATCGGCGGGTGCGCGTGGCAACGGCTGCTTGCCGCGTTCGCCAAATTCGTCGGCGAGGTCCCAGAGAATGCGCGGATCGAATGTGACGACGACCGCGAACATCAGCGTCAACGCACCGAACGCGAACAGCGCCGCTTCCGGAATCACGCGTGCGAGACTCACCATCTTCACGATCGTGATCAGTACGCCGAGCATGAACACTTCGATCATGCCCCATGGGCGCACGAACTGAATGGCCCGCAGCACCCGATTGAAGCCGGGGGGCACCACGCCCGCGCGCATCGGAATCAGCACGTAGAGCAGCGCGACAAGTTCGGTCAGCGGGAACAGGAAAGTCGAGCAGAACACCATGACCGCGACGATCTGCATGTCCTCGCCCCATAGGGCGATGAGTGCGCCGAACAGCGTGGTCTGCGAGGTAATGCCGCTCGTTTCCAGTTCGAGGATCGGGAAGCCCTGGGCGATCAGGAAGGTGATCAGTGCGCCCAGCGTCATGGCGGTGATGGCATCGAGTTTGCGGGATACGCCGCTGTACAGCGTGGCGCCACAGCGCGGGCAGCGCGCGACCGTGCGCCCGACAAGCGGTGGCTTGCGGAACAGCGTATCGCATTCGTGGCACGCAATCAGGTTGTCATGTTCCATAGGGCAGAGGACCAACGGTATGAGAGAACGCGTGCTTCGCCCGTTTCTTTGGCAGGTCTGATAAAGCGTGGAGTAATAGTACCAAACGCGAGTGCCCAGCCCCCTTCCGCCTGACTGGGTGTGGACCGTGGGTTTGGGCAGCCGTTGGCGGACGGTTAATCCTACATGCATTTAGTGTGCTTATGACAGCGTCCGGCCCCAATTGTTCAATACCGTCGGCAGATGGGCCAAAACTTGCGGTCTGCTCACGCCGGACAGGCACTGCCAGTTTTTTCCGATTGGGGTAGCATGGCCGCCTTGGCGTGTGCCCCAGCAGGCATGCCCCGGCAGTATGCGCCGATGCCACGCGCATCCGCGGCAGGAATAGCTGCGCGGGCTGCACCGTTAACCTTTCCTGGCTTGCGTTGATTTCTCATGGCACTCAAACCTTCATTCGGCGACCGGGAGTCGTACACGCCGACCTCCATTGCCTTGCACTGGCTGATTGCGTTGCTGATCGTGTGCGGTTTCGCGCTCGGCTGGGTGATGACCGACATTCCGGGCTTTACACCCACCAAGCTGCGCTACTTTTCGTGGCATAAATGGATCGGCGTGACGGTGTTCGCGCTGGCCGTCCTGCGCATTTTCTGGCGCGCCACGCACGCCGGCCCGCAGATGCCGCGCCGCATGGCGCTCTGGCAGCGTGCCACCGCGCAACTCGTGCATCTGCTGCTGTACGTGCTGATGATCGCGATTCCTGCTTCGGGTTATCTGTACAGCTCGGCGGCCAATATACCGGTGGTGTACCTCGGGCTGATTCCGCTGCCACGTCTGATCGCGCCCGACCCGCACCTGAAAGAGCTGCTCAAGGCCGTGCATATCGCGCTGAATTACACCTTGCTCGTGCTCGTCGCGCTGCACGTCGCGGGCGCGCTCAAGCATCAATGGCTGGATCGCGACGGCCTGCTGTCTCGCATGCTCCCTTTCCTCAAATAAGGACAATCATGAAGGTTTCGTTTTATCGCTACATGCTGGCCGCTTTTGCGGCAGCCTCGCTGACCGCGGCCGGCAGCGCGCTCGCGCAGGTCGACGCGGCGAAGAGTTCGGTGACGGCCACCTCGAAGCAGATGAACGTGCCGGTGGAAGGCAAGTTCGGTAAATTCTCCGCGCAGGTCAAGTTCGATCCGGCAAAACCGGCCGAGGGCAGCGCGCAGTTCAGCATCGACGTGGCCAGCTACGATCTCGGCGACGAGAGCTATAACGACCAGGTGCGCGGCAAGGACTGGTTCGACGCGAAGACCTATCCGAGCGCCACCTTCGTCTCGAGCGCGATCGCGCCGGCCGGCGGCAACCAGTTCAAGGTCACCGGCAAGCTGACCATCAAGGGCAAATCGCAGACGGTGGTGGTGCCGGTCACTGTGTCCCAGCAGGGCGCGGCGCAAACCTTCGACGGTTCACTGCCGATCAAGCGCTCGCAATTCGATATCGGCACCGGTGAATGGAAAGACACGTCGGTGGTCGCCGATGACGTGGTCATCAAGTTTCATATCGTTGCAGCACGTAAGTGAAGTGCGCCGCGCTGTGCAGGCGTGGCCGTCTTTTCAAGAACTCAGGAGCATGAATTGAAATCATCCTTGTTGATCGCTGTCGGCGCGCTGGCTTCGACTTTGTCGCTCGGCGCGTTCGCGGCCGCCGACACCTATCAGCTCGACCCGACTCACACGTATCCGAGCTTCGAAGCGGATCACCTCGGCGGCCTTTCAGTATGGCGCGGCAAGTTCGTCAAGAGCTCCGGCACGGTGACGCTCGACCGGGTGGCAAAAACCGGCACGGTCGATGTAACGGTCGATCCGGCTTCGATCCAGACCGGCAACGGCAAGCTCGACGAGCATCTGAAGTCGGATGAATTCTTCGACGTCGCGAAGTATCCCGCGGCGACCTACAAGGGCACCGACATCAAGTTCGACGGCGACAAGCCCGTTGAAGTGATCGGCAACCTGACGATGCACGGCGTGACGAAGCCGCTGAATCTGAAGATCGATTCGTTCAAGTGCATGCAGCACCCGGCGCTCAAGCGTGAAGTGTGCGGCGTGGAAGCGAGCGCGCAATTCAGCCGCGCCGACTACGGCATGGATTTCGGCTCCAAGTACGGCTTCAGCATGGAGACCAAGCTGCATATCCAGTCCGAAGGCATCAAGCAATAAGCGCGTGAGCGCGTTTTTCGCGCATTGATCGAGCCATGTAGCTATTGCGGCGCAACAAGCAAGCCGCTTCGTTCGCTTTTGCGACGAGGCGGATTTTTTTTATTGTTGCCTCGAAACGCTGCGAGCCCGATGCTGTGGCATAGCGCAAATTCGCACTCGCGCCGTATTAATTTTTCGGGTACATAGAGCGCTGGCACCGGATTGGTTGTGCGCGCATCCAATCGGGCAAGATCGGACGTCGAGCCGGTACGAATAATAGTCGCGCGCATTGGAGATCTGCATGAACGCAACGACAGCAGCAAACCTTGCGGCGAGCCGGCAGAGCTCGTGGCGCGCGGTGATCGCGGCCTCGATCGGCAACGCGCTGGAATGGTTCGATCTGGTGGTGTACGGCTTTTTCGCGGTAGTCATCTCGAAGCTGTTTTTTCCGGCCGGCAACGACACGGTCTCGCTCCTGCTCACGCTCGGCACGTTCGGCGTGTCGTTCTTCATGCGGCCGCTCGGCGCGATCGTTATCGGGGCATACGCCGACCGTGCCGGGCGCAAGGCGGCGCTCACGCTGTCGATCCTGCTGATGATGAGCGGCACGCTGATCATCGCCATCCTGCCGACCTATCAGAGCATTGGCCTCGCGGCGCCGGTGATTCTCGTGCTGGCTCGTCTGATGCAAGGCTTTTCGGCCGGTGGCGAGTTCGGCAGCGCCACCGCCTTTCTCGCGGAACACGTGCCGGGGCGGCGCGGTTTTTTCGCGAGCTGGCAGGTGGCGAGCCAGGGCCTCACGACTTTGCTGGCCGCCGGCTTCGGCGTGGTGCTCACCGGCAAGCTGTCGCCCGATCAGATGAGCGCATGGGGATGGCGCGTGCCGTTTTTCTTCGGCCTGCTGATCGGTCCGGTGGCCTGGTACATTCGCACGAAGCTCGATGAGACGCCCGAGTTCCTCGCGGCGGAAACGACCACCACGCCGCTGCGCGATACGTTCAGCAGCCAGAAGCTGCGTCTCGTGATCGCCATCGGTGTGGTGGTGCTCGGCACGGTGTCGACCTATCTGGTGCTGTTCATGCCCACGTTCGGCGTGAAGCAGTTGGGACTGGCGCCGTCGGTCGCGTTCGCGGCCATTGCGCTGACCGGCGTGATCCAGATGGTGTTCTCGCCGCTGGTCGGCCATCTTTCGGACCGGCATGGGCGCACCACGATCATGCTGATTTCGGCGCTGCTGCTGCTCGTGCTGATTAATCCGGCGTTCGCGTATCTGGTCGCGCACCCGAGCTTCGGCACGCTGATCGCCGTGCAGGTCGTGTTCGGTTTTCTGATGACGGGGTATTTCGCGGCGCTGCCCGGTTTGCTTTCGGAGATGTTTCCGGTGCAAACGCGCACGACCGGGATGTCGCTCGCCTATAACATCGCCGTGACGATCTTCGGCGGGTTCGGGCCGTTCATCATCGCCTGGCTGATCGGCTTCACCGGTTCGAAGACGGCGCCGAGCTACTACATGATTTTCGCCGCGGTCGTGAGCCTCGTGGCACTGATGGCGGCGCGGCGCAAACTGGGCTTCCGTTAAGGCAGGTGCTCTTCATCCAGCCGTGAGCCTGTAGCAGGCAACGGTGTAACACGGCGGTAAACGCAAAAGGCCGGTTCAAACGATGAACCGGCCTTTTTCATTTTGAAGCCTGACGAGACAGCGGGATCAGACTTGCGCGCCCGCGTTCGGATCGTCCGGATCGGTGCGTTCCTTCTTGTCCTTGATCAGGTCTTCGCGCTTCACGCCGAACCACATGGCGAGCGCCGCGGCGACGAACACCGACGAGTAGATACCGAACAGAATACCGACCGTCAGCGCGAGAGCGAAGTAGTGCAGCGTCGGACCACCGAACAGGAACATCGACAGCACCATCATCTGCGTACAGCCGTGCGTGATGATGGTTCGCGACATCGTGCTGGTGATCGCGTGGTTGATGACTTCAATCACCGTCATCTTGCGTTCGCGGCGGAAGGTTTCGCGAATCCGGTCGAAGATAACGACCGATTCGTTCACCGAGTAGCCAAGCACCGCGAGCACCGCGGCCAGCACCGACAGCGAGAACTCCCACTGGAAGAACGCGAAGAAGCCGAGAATGATTACCACGTCGTGCAAGTTCGCGATCACGCCGGCCACCGCGTACTTCCATTCGAAGCGGAACGACAGATAGATCACGATGCCGACCACTACGCAGGCGAGCGCGAGCAGGCCGTCGGTAGCGAGCTCCTTGCCGACCTGCGGGCCGACGAACTCGACACGCTGCAATTGCACCTGCGGCGTGTCGGCCTTCAGCGCGCCCATCACCTGGTCGCTCTGTTGCGCGGAGGTGAGCCCCTGCTTGAGCGGCAGGCGGATCAGCACGTCGCGCGAGGTGCCGAAGTTCTGCACCTGGGCATCAGCGTAACCGAGCTTGCCTAGCGTGCCGCGCACCGGTTCGAGCGGCGCGGCGCCCGGATACTGCACCTCGATGACCGTGCCGCCGGTGAACTCCACCGACAGATGCAGCCCGCGATGCAGCAGGAAGAACACAGCGGCAAGGAACGTCAGCAGCGAGATGGCGTTGAAAATCAACGCACGCTGCATGAACGGAATGTCTTTGCGAAAACGGAAAAATTCCATGGTCTTGTTCTCCGGGACTCAGCGGGATGAACCCGGTTTCTGCGGCGTATTCGACGACCCCTGCGACGACCCCGACGACGACCCCGACGCGTTGCGGCGGCGCACGGTCGGCTTGCCGGCGCGTGCCTCGGCAGCCGCCTTGCCCTTCGGCTTGGTGCTGGCCGCGGCAATGGCCTGCGCGGTGTCGGTCGCGGCGTCCTCGCTGCCGAGGTAAGCGGCCGAGCCTGCCGGCGCCGTATCCGGACGCCACACCTGGCCGATGGCCAGCGACTTCAGCTTCTTCTTGCCGCCGTACCAGAGGTTGACGATGCCGCGCGAGAAGAACACGGCCGAGAACATCGACGTCAAAATGCCGATACAGTGCACGATCGCGAAGCCGCGCACCGGGCCGGAGCCGAATGCGAGCAGCGCGATACCGGCAATCAGCGTGGTGACGTTCGAGTCGAGAATCGTCGCCCAGGCGTGCGCGTAGCCGTTCTGGATTGCCAGTTGCGGCGGCGCGCCGTTGCGCAGTTCTTCACGCACCCGTTCGTTGATCAGCACGTTGGCGTCGATCGCCATACCGAGCGCGAGCGCGATAGCGGCGATACCCGGCAAGGTGAGCGTGGCCTGCAGCATGGACAGCACGGCGATCAGCAGCAGCAGGTTGACCGACAGGCCGATCATGGAGATCACGCCGAACAGCATGTAGTACGCCATCATGAAGACGGCGATTGCCGCGAAGCCCCACACCACCGAGTGGAAGCCCTTCTTGATGTTGTCCGCGCCGAGGCTCGGGCCGATCGTGCGTTCCTCGATGATGTCCATCGGCGCCGCGAGCGAACCGGCGCGCAGCAGCAGCGCGAGGTCGGCGGCGGCTTGCGGGTTCGGCTGGCCGGTGATCTGGAAGCGGTCGCCCAATTCCGACTGGATGGTCGCCACCGTCAGCACTTCGCCCTTGCCTTTCTCGAACAGCACCATCGCCATCGGCTTGCCGATGTTGTCGCGCGACACGCTGGCCACCGCGCGGCCACCGGCCGAATCGAGGCGGATGTTGACCGAAGGACGCTGGTGTTCGTCGAAGCCTGCCGACGCGTCGATAATCCGGTCGCCCGTGAAGATGATCTGCTTGCGCAGCAGCACCGGCGTCTGGTTGCCTTGCGTGAACAGTTCGTCGCCCGGCGGCACCGGATCGGACGGATTCGGGTGCGTGTTGACCGGATCGGCGAGGCGCGCTTCGAGCGTTGCCGTGCGGCCGATGATGTCTTTCGCCTTCGCCGTGTCCTGCACGCCCGGCAGTTCGACCACGATGCGGTCCGCGCCTTGCTGCTGGATCACCGGCTCGGCCACGCCGAGTTCGTTCACGCGGTTATGCAGCGTGGTGATGTTCTGCTTGAGCGCGGCGTCCTGCACGGTTTTCTGCACTGCCGGCGTGAAAGTGCCGACCAGTTGCACGCCGCCGTCCGGCGCCGCTTGCGAGGCCCACTGGAGTTCGTTGATGCCGCGGCTCAACTGCTGCGATGCGGCGTCGGCCGTGGCCTGGTCGGCGAAATTGATCACCACCGACTGGTTGACGCGGTTCACGCCGCCGTCGCGAATGTACTTGTCACGCAAGAGTGTGCGCGCGTCCGAAGCGTCCGAGTCGAGCTTCTTGTTCAGTGCGCCGGCCATGTCGACCTGCAGCAGGAAGTGCACGCCGCCGCGCAGATCCAGACCAAGGTACATCGGCAGTGCGTGCAGCGCGGTCAGCCAGCGCGGCGACGCGCTTTGCAGGTTCAGCGCAACGATGTACTGCGGGTCGGTCGGGTCGCTGTTCAGCGACTTCTGCAGCAGGTCCTTCACGCGCAGCTGCGTGTCGGTATCCGGCAGACGCACGCGGATGTTCGCGTTGGTCGCCGAGTTGTCGAACGTGACGTCGTCCGGCTTGATCTGATTCGCGGCGAGCGCGGCTTCGACAGCCGACAGCGTGGTCGAGTCGAGCTTGACCGTTGCCTTGCCGCTCGACACCTGCACCGCCGGCGCTTCGCCGAACAGGTTGGGCAGCGTGTACACGAGGCCGATGACCAGAGCCACCAGCATCACGGCGTATTTCCAGAGGGGGTAACGATTCATGAGTGGTCCAACGGGAAGGTTGGCTTGGAAGCGGTGCGTCCGGCGATGAGCGCGGGCGATTCAGTGCCGGATGGCGTGGATCGCCCGCGAGGCCGCGCCGGACGCGAGAGAGCAGGCCTTACAGCGACTTGATCGTGCCCTTCGGGAGAATTGTCGTGACCGACGCTTTTTGCACGGTGATTTCCGTGCCTTCCGAGATTTCGACGCCGACGTAAGCTTCGCCCACCTTGGTCACCTTGCCGACGATGCCGCCATTCGTCACCACTTCATCGCCCTTGGCCATGGCCGAGAGCATGTTGCGATGTTCCTTCTGACGCTTCATTTGCGGGCGAATCATGATGAAGTACAGCACGCCGAACATCAGGATCAGCGGCAGGAAGCTCATCAGGTTCGATTCAATGCCACCTGTTGCAGTGCCTTGGGCGAAGGCATTGGAAATGAACGACACGTTGGTCTCTCCGTTATAAGTCAAAACGATCAAAAAAATCAGCCGGTTATTCTACCACCGGCCTGACGCGCGTCGGCGCGGCGAATCGGCTTTGCGATCAACCGTTTAAAGCCTGCTTCGCCGTCGACGAAAGTTTATTGTAAGGTTTCCGGCGCAAGGCGAACGGATTCTTCGGCGCAATCCGTTGCCGGGCGCCGTCATGGCCGCCGTTATGGCGCCTCGGCGGCGCCGCGCGCGCGGTTTTCGTGGAAGCGTTTGCGGAACGGCTCGAACATTTTTGCGTCGATGGCGTCGCGCATTTCCTGCATCAGTTCGAGGTAGTAGTGCAGGTTGTGGATCGTATTCAGCTGCGCACCGAGGATTTCCCCTACACGATGCAGATGATGCAGGTAGCCGCGGGTGAAATTTCTGCAGGTGTAGCAGCCGCATTGCTCGTCGAGCGGGCGCAGCGAATTCTTGTGGATGGCGTTGCGGATCTTGACGTCGCCGAAGCGCGTGAAGAGCCAGCCGTTGCGCGCGTTGCGGGTTGGCATCACGCAGTCGAACATGTCGACGCCGGCGGCGACGCCCGCCACCAGATCTTCCGGCGTGCCCACGCCCATCAGATAGTGCGGCTTGTCGGCCGGCAGCTTCGGGCCGATATGGTTCAGCACGCGCATCATGTCTTCCTTCGGCTCGCCGACCGACAGCCCGCCGATCGCCAGACCATGGAAATCCATCTCCGCGAGGCCTGCCAGCGACTCGTCGCGCAGGTCTTCGAACATGCCGCCCTGCACGATGCCGAACAGCGCATTCGGGTTGGAGAGACGCTTGAACTCGTCGATCGAACGGCGCGCCCAGCGCATCGACATGCGCATCGAATCGGCCGCTTCCTTGTGCGAGGTCGGCACGTTATTCGTCGCGTACGGTGTGCATTCGTCGAACTGCATGACGATGTCCGAGTTCAGCACCTTCTGGATCTGCATGGACACTTCCGGCGACAGGAAGAGCTTGTCGCCGTTGATCGGCGAGGCGAACGTGACGCCGTCTTCGGTGATCTTGCGCAGGTCGCCGAGCGAGAACACCTGGAAGCCGCCGGAGTCGGTCAGGATGGGCTTTTTCCAGCCCATAAAGCCGTGCAGGCCGCCGTGCGCCTCGATGGTTTCGAGACCCGGGCGCAGCCACAGGTGGAAGGTATTGCCGAGGATGATCTGCGCGTGCATTTCCTCGAGTTCGCGCGGCTGCACCGCTTTCACCGTGCCGTACGTGCCGACCGGCATGAAGATCGGCGTTTCCACCACGCCGTGATTCAGCGTGACGCGGCCGCGGCGGGCCTGGCCGTCGGTGCCGAGCAGTTCGAATTTGAGGCCGTTGCCGGGGCGAACGTGGTCGCCGAGGTAAGCGCCGTGGTCGGCGCGCGTGCTAACGGTGTGACCTTCGGTCATAGATAACTCCTGTGCCACCGGAAAACAGTCCGGCGCAAGTGAAGAATGCCGCCGGCAAGGTGCCGGCGGCTTGAAGAACTGCAAAACTTTAAAGCGGCAGCTGCGGGCTCACGCGTCGCGGCGTGTCAGCAGCATCGCGTCGCCGTAACTGAAGAAGCGATAACGCTGCTCGATCGCGTGCCGATACGCTTCGCGAATCGTTTCGACGCCGGCGAAGGCCGACACCAGCATCAGCAGCGTCGACTTGGGCAAATGGAAATTGGTTACGAGCCGGTCGACCACGCGGAACCGGTAGCCCGGCGTGATGAAGATGTCGGTTTCCGTGCTGGCGGCGGCAAGCGGCCGGCCCGCGGCATCGGCGTCGCGCGCGGCGGCTTCGAGCGCGCGCATCGAGGTCGTGCCTACCGCGATCACGCGGTTGCCGCGCGCACGCGTTGCCGCGATCTTGTCGGCGAGCGCTTGCGGCAGGTGATACCACTCGCTGTGCATCTTGTGCTCGGCGAGGTTTTCGACCCGCACCGGCTGGAACGTGCCCGCGCCAACGTGCAGCGTCAGCGTCGCGCGCTCCACGCCCCTGGCGTCGAGCTGCGCGAGCAATGCCTGGTCGAAATGCAGGCCGGCGGTGGGCGCGGCGACCGCGCCCGGGTTTTGCGCGAACACCGTCTGATAGCGGGTTTCGTCGGTCGCGTCGGGGTCGTGCTCGATGTACGGCGGCAACGGCAGGCGGCCGTATTGCTCGATCAGCGTCAGGCAGTCGCCGGGGAAATGCAGCGTATAGAACGGCTCGACGCGTTCGCCGACCGTGACGTCGAAGGCGTCCGCGAGGCGGATCGTGGTGCCCGGCTGCGGGCTCTTGCTCGCGCGGATCTGCGCGAGCGCCGTGCGCTCGCCCGTCAGGCGCTCCACCAGCACTTCGATCTTGCCGCCACTGGCCTTCTGGCCGAGGAAGCGCGCTTTCAGGACTTTGGTATCGTTGAAAACCAGCAGATCGCCAGCCTCGATGCACTCGGGAAGTTCGGCAAAGCGGCGGTCGACGAGGCGCGCCGCACCGTCGGCGCGGGCTGTGTTGTCCACTTCGAGCAGACGGCTGGCGCTGCGCTCGGGCAGCGCGACTTGCGCGATCAACTCGGGTGGCAGATCGAAATCGAAATCGGAAAGCGTAAACATGCGAACGACTGGATGCGAATTGAGACTGAATTGAGCCGAAGCAGGAGCCGGGCGGCTATGATTGCGGGACGCCAGAGCGGCCCGCGAGCCCGCGCGCGGCCTGGCGGCGAACCCTTTGACAGACGATATTGTACTTGCGAAGCAGCCTATGCCTTTGTCCGACCGCCGATCGCCCCTAGCAACCGATGAAGTGAGCGCCGAGCCCAAGCGCCGCGTCTCGCGGGGCAAGGCAGCGGCAGACGCGAGCGAAGGCGGCGCGAGCGGTGTGCAGGACACCGAAAATGCCGCGCCTGAAGACGATAAGGCCGCCAACGTATTCGGCGACAAACCCGCCGGCAAGTCGGCCGCCAAAGCGGCTGCAAAGTCCGCAAGCAAACCCGCGGTGAAAACCGCCGACAAGCTCGCCAAACTAGGCCTGACGCGCGACATCGACCTGGTGCTGCATTTGCCTATGCGCTACGAGGACGAAACCTCGTTGACGCCGATCGGGCATCTGTTGCCGGGCGGTATCGCGCAAACCGAAGGCGTGGTGTTCGACAACGAGATCGCCTATCGTCCGCGCCGCCAACTGCTCGTGAAATTGCGCGACGGCGCCGGCGACGAACTCGTGCTGCGCTTTCTGAATTTCTACGGCTCGCAGGTCAAGCAGATGGCGGTCGGCGCACGGCTGCGGGTGCGTGGCGACGTGCGCGGCGGTTTTTTCGGCATGGAGATGGTGCATCCGGCGGTGCGCGTGGTCGATGAAGACACGCCGCTGCCGCAGGCGCTCACACCGGTGTATCCGAGCACGGCCGGCGTGACGCAGGCGTATCTGCGCAAGGCGATCGACAACGCGTTGTCGCGTACCGCGCTGCCGGAACTATTGCCCGAGTCCGTCGCGCGGACCTGGTTGCAGCCGCTTGGCGTGCCGGGGCTGATGGACGCCGTGCGCACGCTGCATCATCCGGGCGTGCAGTCCGACGAGACCGCGCTGATCGACGGCACGCATCCGGCGTGGGTGCGTATCAAGTTCGAGGAACTGCTCGCGCAGCAGATGTCGCTCAAGCGCGCCCACGAAGAGCGCCGCACACGCGCGGCGCCGGCCATGCCGCGCCGCAAACTGGGCGACGAATCCGCGCTGGTGGCGCGCTTGCTGAAGGCGTTGCCGTTCTCGCTGACGGCGGCGCAGGAGCGCGTCGGCGGCGAGATCGCGCTCGACCTGACGCAGCCGCATCCGATGCAGCGCCTGCTGCAGGGCGACGTCGGCAGCGGCAAAACGATCGTCGCGGCGCTGGCCGCAGCGCAGGCTATCGACGCCGGCTATCAGGCCGCGCTGATGGCACCGACGGAAATTCTCGCCGAGCAGCACGCGCGCAAACTGCGCGGCTGGCTCGAGCCGCTTGGCGTGAGCGTCGCGTGGCTTGCCGGCAGTTTGAAGACCCGCGAAAAACGGGCCGCGATTGAAGCCGCCGCGCTCGGCACGGCGCAGCTCGTGATCGGCACGCACGCGATCATTCAGGACGCGGTGGAGTTCGCGCGGCTCGGTCTGGTGATCGTCGACGAACAGCATCGGTTTGGCGTGGCGCAACGTCTGGCCTTGCGCGCCAAGGCGCGGAACGCGGCCGACGGCGCGAACGACTTCCAGCCGCATCAGCTGATGATGTCCGCCACCCCGATTCCGCGCACGCTCGCGATGACGTATTACGCCGACCTGGACGTCTCGACTATCGACGAATTGCCGCCTGGGCGCACACCGATCCTGACCAAGCTCGTCTCCGACGCGCGGCGCGAGGAGGTGATTGGCCGCGTGCGCGAAGCGGCGTTGACGGGGCGCCAGGTGTACTGGGTGTGTCCGCTGATCGAGGAAAGCGAGACCTTGCAGTTGCAGACGGCGGTCGAGACGTACGAAACGTTGGTGGCTGCGTTGCCGGAGTTGAAGGTTGGCCTCGTGCATGGGCGTCTTGCGCCGACGGAAAAGGCGGCTGTGATGGACGCGTTCACGCGCAACGAGGTGCAGTTGCTGGTTGCGACGACGGTGATCGAAGTGGGTGTGGATGTGCCGAATGCGTCCTTGATGGTGATCGAGCATGCCGAGCGGTTCGGGCTTGCGCAGTTGCACCAGTTACGCGGACGAGTGGGGCGCGGGAGTGCGGCTTCGGTTTGCGTGCTGCTTTATACGGGGCCTTTGTCGATTACGGCGCGTGCGCGGTTGCAGACTATGCGGGAGACGACTGATGGTTTTGAGATTGCGCGGCGCGATCTTGAGATTCGTGGGCCCGGCGAGTTTCTTGGCGCGCGGCAGTCGGGGGCGGCTATGTTGAGGTTTGCTGATCTTCAGAATGATCAGTGGCTTATCGACCCCGCTCGGGAGGCTGCTGGGGAGTTGCTTGATAAGTATCCTCAGGTGGTGGTGCAGCATTTGGCGAGGTGGCTGGGGGGAAGGGAGCAGTTTCTCAAGGCGTAAAGACTGAGAATTTTTTGCCTGCGCGGCGCAAGCAAAACACCTTCAACGCCCCGCGCAAACCGATTTAGTTGGCGAACCGACCCTATCGGTGTATAACTAGAACCTATCAAACCTACTGCACTGATTGGTCCCCGAATGACCCTCACCGAATTGAAATACATCGTCGCCGTTGCCCGCGAGCGGCACTTCGGCCGCGCCGCCGAAGCGTGTTTCGTCAGCCAGCCGACCCTGTCGGTCGCCATCAAGAAGCTCGAAGACGAACTGAACGTGCAGATCTTCGAGCGCGGCACCAGCGAAGTCAGCGTCACGCCCATCGGCGAACAGATCGTCACGCAAGCCCAGCGCGTGCTCGAGCAAACGCTCGCCATCAAGGAAATCGCCAAACAGGGCAAAGACCCGCTGATCGGGCCGCTGCGCCTCGGCGTCATCTACACGATCGGGCCGTACCTGCTGCCTACGCTCGTCAAGCAAATGATCAAGCGCGTCCCGCAGATGCCCTTGATGCTGCAGGAAAATTACACGCTCAAGCTGATCGAACTGCTCAAGCAGGGCGAAATCGACGTCGCCATCATGGCGCTGCCCTTTCCGGAAACCGGCCTCATGCAGCGGCCGCTGTACGACGAACCGTTCGTCGTCGCGCTGCCCTCGGGCCACGCGTGGGAAAACCGCCCGCAAATCGACGCCGACGATCTGAAGCAGGAAACCATGCTGCTGCTCGGCAGCGGCCATTGCTTCCGTGATCACGTACTGGGCGTCTGTCCCGAATTGATGCGCTTTTCGCAAAACGCGGACGGCATCCAGAAAACCTTCGAAGGATCGTCGCTCGAAACCATTCGTCACATGGTGGCAAGCGGCGTCGGCATTACCGTGCTGCCGCGCATGTCGGTGCACGAAGTCAAGCCGCAAGCGGGCGGCATCGACCCAGGCCTGCTCAGCTACGTGCCGTTCGGCGAGCCCGTGCCGGATCGCCGCGTCGTGCTGGCCTGGCGCAAGAGCTTCACCCGCATGCCCGCCATCGACGCCATTTGCGACGCCATCAACGCCTGCGACCTGCCCGGCGTCGTGAAGCTGGATCTGCCGGTCGCCGTCAACTAACGGCCGGGTCTGCACCACACCCGCACCCACGCCGGCCCGCTGCACACCCAGCAGCGGGCCCGGCGCTCCCAGCGGCGCCGATAGTCGAAAGTCCTATCGAATAGATAAAATTAATCAAAAGCAGTAATTCGATAGTGTTGTTATAGTTTCCTCCATGGATCGCCCGATCCCATAAGACCCGGAGGAAATCATGCCGTCATCGAACCCGCAGCAAACCCCGACTCTCGCCGCCCAACCGGCCGCCGCAAATAGCGGATTCGCCGCACCTTTGGTCAGCTTCCGTACCGTCGCGTTGTCCCTGCTGGTCGACCGGGCCCTCTCGGCCTGATGCACGCTTGACGCATGAGTTTCCGGCGTCAATGCGCCGCGCCTGTCCCAAGATTCTTTCCCGATAAAAGCCACTCAGGAGTCACGCATGTCCGAACGTAAGCTCACCAATGCCGCAGGCGCACCCGTCGCCGACAACCAGAATTCGATGACCGCCGGCGCGCGCGGTCCGGTCGTTTTGCAAGACGTGTGGCTGCTCGAAAAACTCGCCCACTTCGACCGCGAAGTAATCCCCGAACGCCGCGTGCACGCAAAAGGCTCGGGCGCCTTCGGCACGCTGAAAGTGACGCACGACATTTCGCGCTACACCAAGGCGAAAGTGTTCGCGCAAGTCGGCAAGGAAACGCCGCTTTTCATGCGCTTTTCGACGGTTGCCGGCGAACGCGGCGCGGCCGACGCGGAACGCGACGTGCGGGGTTTCTCGATCAAGTTCTACACGGAAGAAGGCAACTGGGACGTGGTGGGCAACAACACGCCGGTGTTCTTTATCCGCGATCCGCTGAAGTTTCCGGACTTCATTCACACGCAGAAGCGCGATCCGTACACCAACATGCGCAACAACGTTGCCGCGTGGGACTTCTGGTCGCGCCATCCGGAATCGCTGCATCAGGTGACGATTCTGATGAGCGATCGCGGCATTCCGAAGAACTACCGTCAGATGCACGGCTTCGGCTCGCACACGTATTCGTTCATCAACGCGAACAACGAGCGCTTCTGGGTCAAGTTCCATTTCAAGTCGATGCAAGGCATTGAAAACTTCACCGATGCCGAAGCCGCCCAGGTGGTCGCGCAAGATCGTGAAAGCGCGCAACGCGATCTGGTCGGCAGCATCGACGCGGGCAGCTTCCCGGTGTGGCGCTTCGCGATTCAGGTGATGCCGGAAGCCGACGCCGCGACGTATCGCTTCAACCCGTTCGACATCACGAAAGTGTGGTCGCAGAAGGACTACCCATTGATCGACGTCGGCACGATCGAGTTGAATCGCAACGCGGCGAACTATTTCGCGGACGTGGAGCAGGCGGCGTTCACGCCGGCGAACGTGGTGCCGGGTATCGGCTTCTCGCCGGACCGCCTGCTGCAAGGCCGTTTGTTCTCGTATGGCGACACGCAGCGTTATCGCCTCGGCATCAACCATCACCAGATTCCGGTGAACGCACCGCGTAGGCCGAGTCCGCATTCGTTCCATCGCGACGGCGCGATGCGCACGGACGGCAATCTGGGCGGCCAGGTGAACTACGAGCCGAACCGCTTCGGCGACTTCGCGCAGGACACCAACGCGTCCGAACCGCCGCTCGCGGCGGGCACGGTGGATCGCTACGAGCATCGCGTGGACGAGGACTACTACACGCAGCCCGGCATGTTGTTCGCGCTGTTCGACGCGGCACAGCGCCAGCGTCTGTTCGGCAACATCGCACGCCATATCAACGGCGTGCCGCAGGAGATCGTCGCACGTCAGATCGAGCATTTCCGCCGCGCCGACCCGGCTTATGCGGAAGGTGTGATCGCCGCTATCGCCGAGCTCGCGAAAGGCCGCCAGAAGTAAGCAGCAGTCAGTTAGAGCATGGCAGCAGGGCGGGGCGCATCGGCGTCCCGCCAGTACTACCGATACGAATCGAGGAGCACGATCATGATCCAGATGATGTTGGCCACCATCGGCGAAGCGCCCGCCGCAAGCATCGCACGTCAGCAATACGCGGGGATGGCGCGTAAGGCAATGGGCCTCGCAATCTTCGCGAGCGGGCTCGCGGTGATCGCCTCGCAGGCGCTGCAGCGCGCGCTCGGCGGTTGAATCCGCCAGGCCGCCCAGCACAAACGAGAAATTGTCAAAAGGCGATGGTTGCTGTCGCCATCACGGTCGCCGTGCTCGACAGGCGATTCTTGCTTGCCACCGTCGGCACCCAGCGCAAGGACATACTGAGCGGCGTCTTGCCGGCGATCTTCGTGTCGTAAGTCACGATCGGTCCGACCGTCACGTCATGACCGCGAAAGCCATTCAGCTTGTCCGCAGTAGGTCCGCTATCGTTGCCAATCTGCTGCACAGTCCCGACGATCAGACCCGCGCCCAAACCGTTGCTGAAACGCTTTAACGCCATCAGGTCGAGCGTGAAGAGCGGTGCGTTCTGATAGTCAGTGGCGGCGTTACGCGTGTAGAACTGCACGCCCGCCGAGGCGTCGAATTCGATACCGAGCGAGGGCAGGATTCTGGTGTACGCTACCGTGGGGATGAAGGTCCAGTTGTTGAGGCTGACGTTGGCAATATTGCCGGTGTCGTACTTGCCGGTCGGCGCCCAGATGTTCAAGCTAAAGGCGATGTGCTCAGTCTTGGAGAAGTGATAACCGGCAATTAGCGGCGTGAACGTCAGGTCGAAGAGCCCGGATGCATCCTGAGCGACACCGCCAACCCTGTTACCGATAGCGAGCGATGCTGTTGCACGCTCCCACGCATATGGCAGTGTCACGCTCGACGCGAAGTTCCACGGGCCCGGGCCGGTGTCCCATACATGCAGCAAGGTCGCCAGCGTGAACGAGATCTGCCCTTCGAGCCCTAGCGTGGTTTTGCCGCCTACCGGAACGGTGTGGGATGAGTTGATCGAACCGTCGAAGTAAATTTCGCCCAGATTCACGTACCAATTCGGTTCAGGCGGTACGACACCACCATCCGGCTGAACCCCGGTGCCCGAGATGGGACGTCCGAGGGCACCTTCCGTGGCGTGAGCCGCGAGCGGCAGACCGAGGGTGACAACGAGGGCAGCTGCGCCGAACACACGCTTTACCATGACGTTTGTCCTTCTCTAGAACCGCGTTGTGAATCGAATTTGAAACGGTATTCACATTGACGGGGCCGTGCCCTTTTTATTGCTCGCATACTAACCTGTGCGACGCCGCGCCGCTAGTTTTTCAAAGGGCTAACGTGCAGGGCGCTCCATGCCCGGAATTCGTTTCAACGTAACGCGGAGCCGGTTGCCGGTGATCGCAGCAGGTTGGGCGCGGGGCACCTGTCGACTATGTGCAGGCAACAAGATGCGGCGTCGATTTTTCGCTCTCGCCCGCCGGAAAGTGGTCCACCCTTCGCATCCCGTAAAATGGCGGCACCGTCCTCGCAATTTCACGGACTTTCACCGAATCCGCCCATGTTCGCCCGACTTCCCCTGTATCTGCGCCTCGTGCGCATGGACAAGCCGATCGGCAGCCTGCTGCTGCTGTGGCCGACGCTTAATGCGCTGTGGATCGCGTCCAACGGTCATCCTTCGTGGCCGCTACTGGTGATCTTCACGGTGGGCACGGTGCTGATGCGCTCGGCGGGTTGCGCGATCAACGATTACGCCGATCGCGACTTCGATCGCTACGTCAAGCGCACGGCGAATCGGCCGATCACGTCGGGCAAGATCAAGGCGTGGGAAGCGGTGGCGCTGGCGGCCGGTTTGTCGCTGCTGGCGTTTCTGCTGATCCTGCCGCTGAATACGCTGACCAAGGAGCTTTCGGTGGCGGCGCTGTTCGTTGCCGGTTCCTATCCGTTCACCAAACGGTTCTTTGCGATTCCGCAGGCTTATCTGGGCATTGCGTTCGGTTTCGGCATTCCCATGGCGTTCGCCGCGATTCAGGATCACGTGCCGACGCTTGCCTGGGTGATGCTGCTCGCCAACGTGTTCTGGTCGGTGGCGTACGACACCGAATACGCGATGGTCGACCGCGACGACGACATCAAGATCGGCATCCGCACCTCGGCGCTGACCTTTGGCCGTTTCGACGTGGCCGCGATCATGGTCTGCTATGCGGTGACGCTGGGGATTTACGTCGGCATCGGCGTGATGCTCGGTTTCGGCCCGCTGTACTGGCTGGGCTGGGCGGCCGCCGTGGGTTGCGCGATCTACCACTACACGCTGATCCGCAATCGTGAGCGGATGCCGTGCTTCGCGGCGTTCCGCCATAACAACTGGCTGGGCGGCGTGCTCTTTGCGGGGATAGCCGCGCATTACGCGGCGGCTTCGTTTTAAGCGCGCGGCTCTACGCAGCGCGGCCGAATCCGCCGCTTGTTTCTTATCGCTTATAGCTGGCCGAATTCGTCGCCCATTTCCCGCGCGCGTGCATCTGCGGCGAGTACGCCGCGCACGATCGCATCCTTGATGCCGCTTGCATCGAACGATGCCAGCGCCGCCGCCGTGGTACCGCCCTTCGATGTTACGCGCTCGCGCAGCAGGCTTGGCGGCTCGTCGGAATTCGCCGCCAGTTGCGCCGCGCCGGTGAAAGTCGCCACCGCCAGCGCGCGGCCTTGCGCTTCATCCATGCCGAGTTGGCGCGCGGCTTCCTGCAACGCTTCGATGAAATAAAACACATAAGCCGGCCCGCTGCCCGAGATCGCGGTGACAGCGTCGATCTTGGCTTCATCATCGAACCAGACCGTGTCGCCGACCGCGCCGAGTACCTGCGAAGCAAGCGCACGGCCGGCTTCATCGACGCTCGCGGTTGCCACGAGACCCGTCACGCCCATGCCGATCAACGCCGGCGTATTCGGCATGACCCGCACGATGCGGGCGTGGCCGTTGAGCCAGCGCGACATGTCACCCATGCGAATACCCGCGACGATGCTCACCACCAGTTGCGACGCGTTCAGATGCGGCGCCACGGCCTCGGCGACGCTCTTCAGGATCTGCGGCTTCACCGCCAGCACGACGGCGTCGTACCCGGCGAGCGCGGCGTCCGCGGCGGCGCCGGTCTTGATGCCGAATTGCTGCTCATTGCGCTTGCGCGCGTCTTCATTGGGATCGATCGCGTAGAGGTCAGCCGGGGCGATGCCGCGCTTGATGAGGCCGCCGATCAACGCAGCGGCCATGTTGCCGCCACCGATAAATGCAATTTTCATGATGTTCCGAATGAGGTGCCGTGAAGAGCCCGAAGGAGCCCGAAAGGTCAGTGGGAGTAATCTCGCGCGCCGAAGATCGCGGTGCCGATGCGCACGATTGTCGCGCCTTCGAGCACGGCGGCTTCGAGGTCGGCCGACATGCCCATGGACAGCGTGTCGAGTTCGAGTCCGTCGCCGCGCAGGCGCTCGAACAGCTCGCGCAGTTGCCGATGCGGCACACGCTGCTCGTCGATGCCGCCGGCCGGCTCCGGAATTGCCATCAGGCCGCGCAGTGTCAGTTTGGGAAGTGCGGCGATGGCGTGTGCGACCTGAGCCGCTTCGGCAATGCTCACGCCGCTTTTCGATGCCTCGCCGCTGATATTCACCTGCAGGCACACGTTGAGCGGCGGCAGATTGTCCGGGCGCTGCTCCGAGAGCCGCTGCGCGATCTTCAGGCGATCGACCGAGTGCACCCAGTCGAAGCGCTCCGCGACAGGCCGGGTCTTGTTCGATTGCAACGGGCCGATGAAATGCCAGTCGAGCGTGTCGCGCAGATCCGCGAGCGCTTCGATCTTGGCGATCGCTTCCTGCACGTAGTTCTCGCCGAATGCGCGCTGGCCGGCGGCGTGGGCGGCGCGCACATCTTCGGCGGGAAAGGTCTTCGAGACAGCGAGCAGATGGACCGAGCTTGTGTCGCGTCCAGCCGCCTGCACGGCCTTGGCGATGCGCTGCTGCACCGCTTCGAGATTGTGAATCAGATCGGGCATGACGGAGGCGTAAATCCAGCGAAAGTCGATTAGCGGATTATACGGACAGCATGTGCTCGACCAGTTCGATCCAGTGCGCGACCGGCGTCGACGTGCCGCTTTGCAGATGCGCGATGCAGCCGACATTCGCCGACACGATGATTTGCGGCTCCTGAGCCTGCAACTGCTCGAGCTTCTGATCGCGCAACGCATACGAGAGCCGCGGCTGCGTCAGCGAGTAGGTGCCAGCCGAGCCGCAGCACAGATGATTGTCGGCCGGCAGCCGCACTTCGACGCCGAGGGCGGTCAGCAGATGCTCGACCGCGCCGCGCACCTGCTGGCCATGTTGCAAGGTGCAGGGCGGATGAAACGCCACGGTGTGAACCGAGCGGCGGCGCGTAGCCGAAACCAGTGCTTCTTCGAACTCCGGCAGGATCTCCGCGATGTCGCGCGTCAGTTCCACCACGCGGCGGGCCTTCTCCGCATACGCCGGATCCTCGCGCAGCAGATGCGCGTATTCCTTGACCGTCGCGCCGCAGCCGGACGCGTTCATCACGATCGCTTCCACGCCTTGTTCGATATGCGGCCACCATGCGTCGATGTTGGCGCGCAGGTCGTCGAGCGCGTCGTCGTGATAGCCCAGATGCAGACGGATCGCCCCGCAGCAGCCGGCCTCCGGCGCGATCACCGTTTCCACGCCGAGCGCGTCGAGCACGCGCGCGGTGGCGATGTTGACGTTCGGCATCATCGACGGCTGCACGCAGCCCGCCAGCATCAGCATCTTGCGCGGATGTTTCGCGGTCGGCCATTCGAGCGGTTTTTGCCGCGCCGGCACCTTGTCGCGCAGCTTCTTCGGCAGGAGCGGGCGGAAGTGCTGGCCGAGGCGCATGGTCGGCGTGAAGAGCGCGCTGTTCGGCACGAAGCTCGCGAGCATGCGCCGCACCAGCCGCTGGCTGAGCGGACGGGTGACTTTTTCTTCGGTGATCTTGCGGCCGATTTCCACCAGCCGGCCATATTGCACACCCGACGGACAGGTCGTTTCGCAACTGCGGCAGGTCAGGCAACGGTCGAGGTGAACCTGGGTGCTGCGCGTGACCGGCGCGCCTTCGACCATCTGCTTGATCAGATAGATGCGCCCGCGTGGCCCGTCGAGTTCGTCGCCGAGCAACTGGTACGTCGGGCAGGTCGCCGTGCAGAAACCGCAGTGCACGCATTTGCGCAGAATGCCGTCGGCTTCGTCACCGTCGGGCGTGTTGCGAATGAAATCCGCGAGGTTGGTTTGCATCGCGCCGCTCAGAAGTCGGGGTAGATACGGCCGCGATTGAAGATGCGGGCCGGGTCGAATGCGGTTTTCAGGCCGCGATGGATTTTCATCAGCGGCGCGGGAAGCGGCGTGAACACGCCGGCGCTGCGGTCGTAGCCGTGACCGGCGCGGAAGATGGTGGCATGGCCGCCGGCTTGCCGCGCGCTGATGCGCACGGTTTGGGCGTCGGTGTCGGTAATCCACCAGCGCTGGCCGCCGCCCCATTCCATCAGTTGCGCGCCCGGCAGTTGCAGCGGCTCCGTGATCGAAGGGAGCGCGAGGCGCCACAGGGCGGCCTTCGGAGGTATGGCCGCGAAGAACGTGTCGGTCTGTTCGCGCAGGCCGGCCCAGAAGCGTTCCGCTTCGACCGCATCGACCACTTCGCCGCCGAGCGCCGTTTTCGCCGACTTGACCGCGGTTTCGGCGCCGGCGAGGCGCACCGCCAGGGTGCCGTGACGCCAGGCGCTCGCCGTGATCGGCAGCGGCCGGCCGCCCCATTCGTTGAGCTTGCGCACCGCGTCCGTGCCGTTCATGTCGAATTTGAGCGTGGCTTCCGCTTGCGGCAGCGGCAGCACCTTGACCGACAGTTCGAGGATCAGCCCGAGGGTGCCGAGCGAGCCCGCCATCAGACGCGAGACGTCGTAACCGGCGACGTTCTTCACCACCTGGCCGCCGAAATGCAGCTTCTGCCCCTGGCCGTTCATGATGACCGCGCCGAGCACGAAGTCGCGTGCCGCGCCGGCCGACGGGCGCCGCGGCCCCGCTATTCCCGCCGCGATACAGCCGCCGAAGGTAGCCTGCGGCCCGAAGTGCGGCGGCTCGAAGGCAAGCATCTGATCGTGCTCGGCGAGCGCGGCCTCGATCTCGAGCAGAGGCGTGCCCGCGCGCGCGGTGATGACCAGTTCCGCCGGATCATAGGCGATCACGCCGCGATAAGCGCGCGTGTCGAGGATCTCACCTTCCAGCGTCTGACCGTACCAGTCTTTGGTGCCGCCGCCCCGGATGCGCATCGCGCGTCCATCGGCGCTGGCGGAACGCACGCGTTCCGACCACATGGCGACGATGTCGTCCTCTTCCATGGTGCCCTGCTTCGTTATGTTTCGATTGATTGTACCGGGCGGGGGCTCGCTGGCAACCAGGAGCGGACCCGCATCGGGTAATCAGGGTGGGAGCAGGGAAGCGCCGCCGCAGCGAGCTCTGCGCGGCGCATGCGCTAAAACCGCGGCAACTCGGGATGCGGCAGCAAACCGCCGCGCACGTGCATCTTGCCGTATTCGGCGCAGCGCGCTCGCGTGGGAATGCCTTTGTCGGGGTTGAGCAGGCCCGGTGTGTCGAAAGCCCGCTTGACCGCGTGGAACGCATCGCGCTCTTCGGGCGAGAACTGCACGCACATCGAATTGATCTTCTCGATGCCGACGCCGTGCTCGCCGGTGACCGTGCCGCCCAGTTCGACGCAGGCTTCGAGGATGTCGCAACCGAATGCCTCGGCGCGGTGCCACTCCTCCTGATCGTTGCCGTTGAACAGGATCAGCGGGTGCATGTTGCCGTCGCCGGCGTGGAACACGTTGATGCAGCGCAGGTTGTACGTTTTCTCCATCGCCTCGATGCGCGCCAGCAGCGGCCCGATACTGCGGCGCGGCACGGTGCCGTCCATGCAGTAGTAGTCCGGTGAAATGCGGCCGGCGGCCGGAAACGCGTTCTTGCGCCCGGACCAGAAGCGCAGCCGTTCGGTCTCCGAGCGGGA
This sequence comes from Paraburkholderia sp., assembly GCA_036383775.1. GTDB lineage: Bacteria > Pseudomonadota > Gammaproteobacteria > Burkholderiales > Burkholderiaceae > Paraburkholderia. The sequence continues at coordinate 23,265 of DASVNP010000367.1, forward strand.
GATCTGGATGCGGGAGGCCCCGTGTTCGCGCAGCACCGCGGTCATGCGCACGATCTCATCGGCGACTTCTTCGGGCGTGCCGTCCGATTCGCATAGCAGGATGGCCGCCGCATCGGTGTCGTAGCCCGCGTTGACGAATTCCTCGACCGCGCGCGTGGCCGGTTTGTCCATCATCTCCAGCCCCGCCGGGATGATGCCCGCCGCAATGATGCTGGCGACCGCGTCGCCGCCCTTCACGACGTCGTCGAAACTGGCCATGATGACCTGCGCCGTTTGCGGTTTCGGGATCAGCTTGACGGTGACTTCGGTGACGATCGCGAACATGCCTTCGCTGCCGATCATCACGGCGAGCAGATCGAGGCCGGGCGCGTCGGGCGCGAGCGAGCCGAACTCGACAATCTCGCCGTCCATGGTCACGGCGCGCACGCGCAGCACGTTGTGCACCGTCAGACCGTATTTGAGGCAGTGGACGCCGCCGGAATTCTCCGAAACGTTGCCGCCGATCGTGCAGGCAATCTGCGACGACGGATCCGGCGCGTAGTACAGGCCGTAGGGCGCCGCGGCATCTGAAATCGACAGATTGCGCACGCCCGGTTGCACCGTGGCGGTCCGTGCGTACGGGTCGACTTCGACGATCTTCCTGAAGCGCGCGAGCGACACCACCACGCCGTGACGGATCGGCATGGCGCCCCCAGACAGGCCGGTGCCCGCGCCGCGCGGCACGATCGGCACGTCGAGGCGATTGCAGATCTGCACGATGCGCTGCACCTGCGATTCCGTCTCCGGCAACGCGACTGCGAGCGGCAGGCGCCGGTAGGCGGCGAGGCCGTCGCATTCGTAGGCGACCGTATCTTCTTCGCGATACAGCAGGCATTGTGTCGGCAATACGGCCATCAGCGCCTGCACGACTTCGCGCTGGCGCTGGGCGAGTACTTCGTCCGTCAGTTCGGCGGGCGCGGTCATTTGACGTGTCTCCTCGAGTCTTTCACCCATCGTGTCTTTCGAGTCCGGTCCGGGGCAGCCATGCCACAGCGGCGTGCGCCGTCTGAAGAGGCCAGACGGCGGCTGCGATGCCTCAGGCCGCCCAGTTGAAAATCTTGCCTGGGTTCATCAGATTGCGCGGATCGAGCGCGTGCTTGATCGAGCGCATTGTATCGACTGCGACTTCGCCATGTTCCTCGAGCAGGAAGCCCATCTTGTGCAGGCCGACACCATGTTCGCCCGTGCAGGTGCCGTCCATGCGCAGCGCGCGCTGCACGATGCGATGATTCAGGCGCTCGGCCTCGGCGAGTTCTTCCGGCTTGTCCGGGTCGATCAGGATCGCGACGTGGAAGTTGCCGTCGCCCACGTGGCCGACGATCGGGCAGGGCAGCGGCGAGGCCTTCAGGTCCTGTTCCGTTTCCACCACGCATTCCGCGAGACGCGATATCGGCACGCATACGTCGGTCGTGACGGCGCGGCAGCCGGGCTTAAGTTGCAGCATGGCGAAGTAGGCGTTGTGCCGCGCGTTCCAAAGACGGCTGCGGTCCTCGGGCCGAGTCGCCCATTCGAAGCCTTCGCCGGCATTCTGCGCGGCAATCTCCTGGACCAGTTCAGCCTGTTCCTTCACACCGGCTTCGGTACCATGAAACTCGAAGAACAGCGTGGGCGCTTCGCGCAGCGTCAGATTCGAATGGCGATTGATCGAGCGGATGGCAAGGGAATCGACGAATTCGACCCGCGCAATCGGCACGCCGATCTGGATCGTTTCGATGACCGCGCGCACCGCGTCGCCCATCGAGGGGAACGTGCACACCGCCGCGGACACCGCTTCGGGTTGCGGATAGAGGCGCACGGTGATTTCCGTGATCACGCCCAGCGTGCCTTCCGAGCCGACGAACAGGCGCGTGAGGTCGTAACCCGCGGAGGACTTGCGGGCTCGCGTACCGGTCTTGATCACGCGGCCGTCGGCCAGAACCACGGTGAGGCCCAGTACATTCTCGCGCATGGTGCCGTAGCGCACGGCGTTGGTTCCAGAGGCCCGCGTGGCCGACATGCCGCCGATGCTCGCATCCGCGCCCGGGTCGATCGGGAAGAACAGGCCCGTATCGCGCAGCGCTTCGTTCAACTGTTTGCGCGAGATGCCCGGCTCGACGGTGACAGTCAGGTCTTCGGCGTTGATCGACAACACGCGATTCATTTCCGACAGATCGATCGACACACCGCCTTGCACGGCCAGCAGATGCCCTTCGAGCGATGAGCCGTTGCCGTAGGGGATGACCGGCACGTTGTACTGGCCGCAGAGCTTGACGACGGTTTGCACCTCTTCGGTCGTGCGTGCGAACACGACGGCGTCAGGCAGTTGGGGATCGAACGGCGATTCGTCGCGGCCATGGTGGGCGCGCACGGCTTCGGAGACGGACACGCGATCGGCGAAGGCAGCTTTCAGCGCGTTCAGCAACTCGGCGGGAAACGGCCGGCGCAGCGGGGCCGGCGGCACGGGATGATTCACGCATGTCTCCTGATATTGGGTGCGGCACTGTTTTGCAGCAGATGTTTCATTTTACGCCGATCGCCCGTGGGACGGCGTTGCGGCCGGCCAGGGCTCCTATAATGGCGGCGGCCTTGCGATGCGCGCAATATGGATAAACGCGGTGCCTGACGGGCGGATTTGCCGCGGTTTTCACCGTTGGCACTGACGCATCGGCACCGAATGCATGGGAGATAGTATGGGCAACCGCTTGAGCAAGATCGCCACCCGCACCGGCGATGACGGCACCACCGGTCTCGGCGACGGCAGCCGGGTTCGCAAAGACAGCCTGCGCATTGCCGCCATCGGCGACGTGGATGAACTCAATTCGAATCTGGGCGTGCTGCTGTGCGAAGCGCTGCCCGATAAGGTGCGGGCGGCGCTGGTGGCGATCCAGCATGATCTGTTCGACCTTGGCGGCGAGCTTTGCATCCCCGGCCATACGATGATTACGGAGCGCCATCTTGCCCAGCTCGATGACTGGCTCGCGGACTACAACGCGGCCTTGCCGCCGCTGAAGGAGTTCATTCTGCCGGGCGGCTCGCGTGCGGCGGCGCTCGCGCATGTGTGCCGCACCGTGTGCCGCCGTGCCGAACGGGCGATCGTTGCCTTGGGCGAGCACGAGGCGATCAATGCCGCGCCGCGCCAGTACGTCAACCGGCTGTCCGACCTGCTGTTCGTGCTGGCGCGCGTGCTGAACCGCGCCGATGGCGGGTCCGACGTGCTCTGGCAGCACGACCGCGGCGCCGGCTAGGCCTGGATCGTCAGACGCCGGAGGCGCACACCACGGCAAGTCGTGCGCGTTACCCGATCGCCAGCGTGACCGGCTTGCCGATCCGGCTCAACATTTCGACCAGCGTGTCGATGGTGAACTTGGTGGTCTTTTTATTGACCACGTCGGACACGCGCGGGCGCGACACCATCAGAATTTCGGCGGCCTCGGCCTGCTTCAATTGATGCTGTTCAATCCACGTGGACAGTTCCGTCATGAGCTGCTCCTTGAGCAGCCGCGTGTCGTTGATCTGCTTTTGCGACGCGGCGTGCAGCCGCTTCGCCTCCGCGGCGGAAAAACCGAGTTCGAGAAACAGATTCGCCCCGGGTTGGGTCACGTGACGAATTTTGGTGTCGATCGTCATTTGTTAAGTTTTCCTATTGTTTGTGATGGCGCGATGTCGCGTTTCAGCAATCTTCCGGTCGTGCGACTCAAGCTTCTGCGATTTCTTCTGGAAGCAATGCAGCACGTACAGCGCTTCCACAAACTTGGTCACATACATGACGCGAAAAATGCCGTCTGTTTCTCTAATGCGGATCTCGCGCGTTCCAGCGCCGATCGAGTCAAACGGCTTCCAGTCGTCAGGGTCCAGGCCCGCTTGAATCTTGCCCAGTTGAAACCCGGCACGACGACGCGGCTCTTCGGGAAAGGCGAGTAAATCGTGATAGCTGGAACCTAACCAGCGAATTTCTTTCTCGTGCTCCATAGCCGCCTTTCATGTACAAAATCTTATACGTAACACCTGCCCCCCGTCAAGTCACTTTCAACAGGGTCACGAGTCGTTACGGTACAGAGGTGGTTTGTGGAGCACCATTCGTCCGTTCGGCCAACAAAATAAAAAACCCGGCTCAAACGAGCCGGGTTTTTCGGGAAACCACGTCTGCGATAAGCGTAGGTTCAGTTGCCGCTGCCGCGTGCCACGCGCCGTTGCTTGACCGATTCGGCGAGGCCTTCCAGCACGGCGACGCTTTCGTCCCAGCCGATGCAGGCGTCGGTAATGCTCTGGCCATACGTCAGCGCGCAGCCTTCCTGTAGATCCTGACGGCCCGCCACCAGATGCGACTCCACCATCACGCCGACAATCCGTTCGTCGCCCGAAGCAATCTGGCGGCCGATATCCGCGCACACCGGAATCTGATTTTCGTGCTTCTTCGAGCTGTTCGCGTGGCTCGCGTCGATCATCAGCCGTGCCGCAAGACCGGCCTTGCCGATGTCCGCGCAAGCGGCGATGACGCTATCCGCGTCGTAGTTCGGCGTCTTGCCGCCGCGCAGGATGATGTGGCAGTCCTCATTGCCCGCGGTCGACACGATTGCCGAGTGGCCGCCCTTGGTGACCGACAGGAAATGGTGCGGCTGCGAAGCGGCTTTGATCGCGTCGACGGCAATCTTGACGTTGCCGTCCGTGCCGTTCTTGAAGCCGACCGGGCACGATAATCCCGAGGCCAGTTCGCGGTGCACTTGCGACTCGGTGGTGCGCGCGCCGATCGCACCCCACGAGATCAGATCGGCGATGTATTGCGGGCTGATCATGTCGAGGTATTCCGTGCCCGCCGGCAGGCCGAGTTCGTTGATGCGCAACAGCAGCTCGCGCGCCGTGCGCAGCCCGTCGTTGATCTTGAAGCTGTTGTCCATGTACGGGTCGTTGATGAGACCCTTCCAGCCCACCGTCGTACGCGGCTTCTCAAAGTACACGCGCATCACGATTTCGAGCTCGCCGGCGAAGCGCTTGCGCTGCTCGACCAGGCGCCCCGCGTATTCCATCGCCGCTTTCGTGTCGTGGATCGAGCACGGCCCGATGACAACGATCAGACGGTCTTCCATGCCGTGCAGAATGCGATGCATCGCCGTGCGCGAGTTGTAGATCACGTCGGACACCGTTTCGTCGCAGGCGAACTCGCGGATCAGGTGAGCAGGCGGCGTGAGTTCTTTCAATTCGCGGATGCGGACATCGTCGGTATTGTGCGGGGGCATGTTGTTCTCCTGAATCGGTTCGTAGCGTGTTCGCGCGGGCAACTAAGGCTGGGATGAAGCAGCAGCGCCTGAGCGGATCACAATCAACAAGGTTTCAATGACAAAAGTTTCGAATGCGGTTTCAAAGGCATGAGGCGAAAAAAAACCGCCAGGCTGGCTGGCGGTTTTTCGGGAATTCTCGGTGTCCTGCGTGCACTAACACCCCTCTCGATCCGCCAGCGGTCTGAGATGCCAAAAAAAGTAAAAATAAAACTTGGCGGACATGACGAAATGGGGTCGCAGGTCAAAAAGGGTGAGTGACTTTATAACCCGGGCAGTCTCGGCTGACAAGCCACAGGGCGTAAAAATGCGGAAAATCCGCATACTTCGTGGAATACATGCACGAAGTATGCGTTGCTTGCTCAATCAGGCCGTTCCGCCAACGGTCATCTTGTCGATGCGCAGCGTCGGCTGACCGACGCCCACCGGCACGCTCTGGCCTTCCTTGCCGCACACGCCGACGCCCGAATCCAGCTTCATGTCGTTGCCGATCATGCTGACGTATTTGAGCGATTCCGGGCCGCTGCCGATCAGCGTCGCGCCCTTCACCGGGTACGTGACCTTGCCGTTTTCGATCATGTACGCCTCGGAAGCCGAGAACACGAACTTGCCGTTGGTGATGTCGACCTGGCCACCGCCGAAGTTCACCGCATACAGCCCGTTCTTCACGGATGCGATGATTTCCTGCGGGTCCTTGTCGCCGTTGAGCATGTACGTGTTGGTCATACGCGGCATGGGCAGCGCCGCATACGATTCACGGCGCGCATTGCCCGTGACCGGCATCTTCATCAGGCGTGCGTTCAGCGTGTCTTGGATATAGCCCTTCAGGATGCCGTCTTCGATCAGTGTGGTGCACTGGGTCGGATTGCCTTCGTCGTCGATATTGAGCGAGCCGCGGCGGTTCGGCAGCGTGCCGTCGTCCACCACGGTGACACCCTTGGCCGCAACCCGTTCGCCGATTCGCCCCGCGAACGCCGACGAACCCTTGCGGTTGAAGTCGCCTTCCAGACCGTGGCCGATCGCTTCATGCAGCAGCACGCCGGGCCAGCCGGGTCCGAGCACGACGGTCATCGCGCCGGCGGGCGCCGGGCGGGCTTCGAGATTCACCAGCGCCGCGTGCACGGCGTCGTCTACGTAGCCGGACAGCACGTCGTCGGTGAAATAGCCGTAGTCGAAGCGGCCACCGCCGCCGCCGCTGCCGATTTCGCGGCGGCCGTTCTGTTCGGCGATCACCGTGACCGACACACGCACCAGCGGACGGATGTCGGCCGCGAAGCCGCCGTCGCTGCGTGCCACCAGCACGACGTCGTATTCGCCCGCGAGGCCGGCCATGACCTGCTGGATGCGCGGATCGCGGCCGCGCGCCATCTGTTCGATGCGCTCGAGCAGCTTGACCTTGGCGGTGGCGTCGAGCGAATGCAGCGGATC
>DASVNP010000368.1:0-53567 GCA_036383775.1 Paraburkholderia sp.
TTCGCGCTCCGGGCTATCCGTAATCGTGTCGCCGTTATCGAGTGTGCTGCCCACATGCGCGAAATGTGCACAGCCGCGATTCCCAACAAACGCGAGGCCACTTGTGATCCGTGCGGTGGTGCCGTCCGCGTAATAGACCAGGTCGCCGATTACGCCGACCCTCACGTCTCCGCCATTGATGCGCCAGTTGCCGCCCGGCTCGCGCAGGACGCCGCCGCGTGCCGTGGTGGAACCAGACAGCGCGAAGCGATAGCCCAGCTCGATGGGCGGTGGCACGTAGGACGGATCGAACAGACCTTCGGGCTTTTCGCCTTCGGAGACGAACAGGCCGGATTCCCCATCGTCCCACGGCGTAAACACAATATGGTCGCCGTTGCTCAGGCGGCTCCCGACCAGAGCGAAACATTTGTCCCGGTAGAAACCGAGTGTGCCTGAGCCGTCCGTTACGACTGCCTCACTACCGTCGTGATAGGTGACGATGTCGCCCACGAGTGCCGCTCGAAGCCCACAAATCACCAGCCCCGAAGATGCGTAGGTGAGATAGCCGCCGCGCTCGGTGCGCGCGCCGATGGTTGCGAATGCATACGTCGTGCCTTTGCCTTCCTGCCTGTCCGACATTTCCATACCTCCTCAAAGTAGACTGCAACGACCGGCCCGGTAAAACGACCGGCGCGAGAGCGGCGACTTTTTTGCCGCGCCAGCCCAGAGGATCAATGGCAGCTTGTGCGTGCGGATATCAGGCAAATCCGAAAAAGGGCGCAATCGATGCGCGCTGCATCGGAACCGTATATCGTTGAGGGCAAGATTTAACAACTCAGGCGCATCTGCGGAGGGGGCGCTTTTTTTGTTGGGCAGCGAATTGATGCGTTCGCGCAGGCGTTTCAGGCTGGCATGCCGTGTACGCCTCTTGCTGCTCGGCAAATAAAAATGCCGTTCAGCTTTTAACTGAACGGCGTTAGTCTGAGCCGGCAATTTTCAGCACCCGCAAGCCCCCCAATATCGCACGCCAACCGACCCTCCGCCATGCCCCACAAACGGGTGTTGTAGCCGCGACACTCTCGGGTAAATCCGAACCAAATACAGGCTCCTGTTCCGAGCTACACTTGATTGGAGGTGCGCCAGATTAAAAAGCATGGCGCCGGCTCGGGGAGTACAGCCATGAATCGGCCAGTGGTTCGGTTACCGCTTCGCGCGGCAGGCACAGTGCCTGTCCGGAGGTGGGTCAAATGGGGGCTGGCAGCGGCATTTCTGCTCGCGCTGGCTTTGGCGGCACGCTTTTGCCAGGTCGAGATCGAAACCTCACGATTGCAGGCGCGTTACCTCTCCGAACTGACTCGCGACGTAGGCTTCGCGGTCGACGAAGGTCCGAGCCACTCCATCCGTTTTCCTCAAACCGACAAAGGCCCGTACGACAGCCGGCTGGGTTACGCGTTGCTGCCGTCGATCCAGCAGCGCCTGCTGCAACGCGGCTTTGAAATCAGCAGCCAGGCGCGCGATTCCGAACGGATGCTTTCGCTGGCGGATAGCGGTCTCTTCCTGCCGTATGAAGAAAAGGATCAGGCCGGCTTGCAGCTCTTCGACGGTACCGGCGCGCCGCTTTTCGCCGCGCAATTTCCGGGCCGCGCGTATGACAATTTCGAGGCGATTCCGCCGCTGGTGGTGAATTCGCTGCTGTTTATCGAAGACCGCTACCTGCTCGATCCGGACCAGCCGAACCGCAATCCGGCGATCGACTGGGCCCGTTTCAGCCGCGCCTTGGCTGATCAGGGCCTGCGCGTATTCAACCACCATCAATCGACGCCCGGCGGCAGCACGCTCGCCACACAGATCGAAAAATTCCGCCATTCCGCCGGCGGCCGCACGGCGACGCCGCCGGAGAAGTTGCGGCAGATCGCGTCGGCTTCCGTGCGTGCTTATCTGGACGGTCCGCAGACCATGCCGGCACGCCGGCAGATCGTCGTCCACTATCTCAACTCGGTGCCGCTCGCGGCACAGCCTGGCATTGGTGAAATCAACGGTATCGGCGACGGTCTCGCCGCCTGGTACGGCCACGATTTCGACGACGTCAACCGCATTCTGAAAGCGCCGCAGACTGAGGTGTATTTGCCCGAGCAAGGCGTGGCGTTCCGGCAGGTGCTCTCGCTGATGATCGCGCAACGCGCGCCGTCGTATTTCCTGCACCGTGGCTATGCCGACCTCGAAAGGCTGACGGACAGTTATCTGCGCCTGCTGGCGAGCGGCGGCGTGATCTCGGCGCCGCTGCGTGACGCCGCGTTGTCCGCTTCGGTCGAACTGCACCGCGCACCCAGCAAGACGGCGAGCTCGGATTCGTTCGTGTCGCGCAAGGCGGTGACGTCGATGCGCTCGCATTTGTTGGCCGCGCTCGGCATTCCGAGTTTCTACGAACTCGACCGCCTCGATATGCAGGCCACCGGCACGCTCAACAACGCGGTGCAGCAGGCCGTGAGCGAACGTCTCGCCGATGCCGCGACACGCGATGGCGCGAAAGCCGCCGGTCTCGTCGGTTTTGAAATGCTGCGCCCGTCGGACGATCCGTCGAAAATCTCCTATAGCTTCACGCTGTACGAACGGCGTGACGGCGCCAACCTCGTGCGGGTGCAAACCGACAGCGTCAACGAACCGTTCGATATCAATTCCGGCGCGCGGCTGAACCTCGGCTCGACGGCGAAACTGCGCACCGTGGTGACGTATTTGCAAATCGTCTCCGACCTGCACAAGCGTTATTCCCCGCTGAGCACAGCGGAGTTGAAGGCCGTCAAACCCGATCCGAACGATCAGCTCACGCGCTGGGCGCTCGACTATCTGTCGCATACGTCTGACCGTTCGCTGCAAGCCATGCTCGACGCGGCCGTGGAACGCAAGTATTCGGCCAATCCGGGCGAAACGTTCTATACGGGCGGCGGCGCGCAGACGTTCAACAATTTCGAATCCGACGACAACAGCCGCATCCTGACCGTGCATCGCGCGTTCCAGCATTCGGTGAATCTGGTGTTCGTGCGGCTGATGCGCGACATCGTCCACTACGAGATGGTGCAGACCACCGGGCCCTCGGCGCAATGGCTCGGCGATCCGGCGATCCGCAAAATGTACCTGACGCGTTTCGCCGATCAGGAAAGCCGCGTGTACATGAATCGCTTCTATACGAAGTACCACGGCAAGACGCCCGATCAGTCGCTGACACTGTTGCTGCTCGGCGTGCGCAAGTCTCCACCGAAAGTGGCGACCGTGTTGCGCAGCGTCGCGCCTGACGAATCGAATGCGTGGTTCAACGCGAAGATGCGCGCCGCGCTGAAGAACACGCCGGCGGCTTCCATGCTGGACGATGAAGACCTCGCGAACCTGTACAGCAAATATGGGATTGACCGCTTCAATCTGAACGATCGCGGTTATATCTCGAGCGTCCATCCGCTCGAACTGTGGACGCTCAACTATCTGCGCGAGCATCCCGATGCCACGCTCGACCAGATCCAGAAGGCGAGCAGCGACGTGCGTCTATCGACCTATTCCTGGCTCTTCAAGACGCGCTATCACGCGACGCAAGACCGCCGCATCAAGCGCATGGTCGAACTGCGCGCCTACGATGCCATCGGCAAATCGTGGCAGGCGCTCGGCTATCCGTTCGCGACGCTTACGCCTTCATACGCGGCGGCAATCGGCGCGTCGGGCGACCGGCCCGCGGCGCTCGCGCAACTGATCGGCGTGATTGCCAACGACGGCAACAAAGTGCCGACCGAAAGCCTCACGCAACTCGACTTCGCCAAAGACACGCCTTACGAAACGCATTTCCAGCGTGCGGCAGTGGCGCCGCAACAGCAGTTGTCGCCGGAAATCACCGGGGTGGTGAAGGGGTTGTTGCATGATGTGGTGTCGGGTGGCACGGCGAAGCGGCTCGCACAAGGCATGGTGTTCCCGAATGGCCAGACCCTCGAGGTGTACGGCAAGACCGGCACGGGCGATCAGCGCTTCAACGTGTGGGCCAAAGGCGCGCGCCTGATCGAGTCGCGCAAGGTGAACCGCAGCGCCACGTTTGTCTTCGCGATGGGCGACCGCTTCTACGGCACGCTGACCGCGTGGGTGCATGAACCGTATGCGGCGCACTATGAGTTCACGAGCGCGCTGTCGGTGCAGTTGCTGAAGTCGATGGCGCCGGTGTTGCAGCCGTTGCTCGACAATTCGCCTGCCAAGACGGCCTCCGTCCAGAAGGTCGCCGTCGCCACCAAATAAACACAAACGAAGCGTGCCGGCGCGGATGGATCGCGCCGGCAGCTTCTAATAAGCGGTCTGCGCCGCCGGTTTCAAAAACAGCTCATGCACCGGCGCGAAATGCGCGTAGAGCGGCAGAATCGCCCCGCCCATGGCGCGCGCATCGGCGCCGATGGCGCCTTCCAGTAGTTGCGGACGCACCATCCCTTCCCATTCGAAGCGGTCGAGCACGCGCTCGGTGCGTCGAATGACTTCCCGCACGAGTTCCCGGTCGAGTTCGCCGTCGATCACGACCGCTTCGAGGTCGAGCAGGGCGGCCGCGTTGGTCAGCGCATTGGCGATGGCCGGGCACGCGCTGTCGAGCCATTGCTCCGTATGCGGCCACAATTCCGCCGACATCGCGCGCCGATCGTGAGCGGCGGCTGCCGGCGCGCCGGCATCGCTCAACAGCTTTTCAAGGACAAAACCCGACGCCGCGTGCAGCAGTTGCCGCGCGGGCTTGCGCGCGCCGCCTTCATGCAGCGGAATCGAGCCGACCGCGCCCGCGTTGTCGTGCGGGCCGCCGTGCAAACGGCCGTCGATCACGAGACCGCCGCCGATAAACGTGCCGACGAACAGATACAAAAAGTGGTGGATGCCGCGGCCTTGGCCCATTACGAGTTCGGCGGCGCAGGCGGCCGTGGTGTCCTTGGCGAATTCGACGGGCAGGCCCGTCATGGCCGCGATGCGGGCGCGCAAGTCGATCTCGTTCCACGCTTCCAGCGCGCCAGGCGGCGCACCGAGAAAGTCGCGCCAGCCGCCGAGCCACAAGGGCGCCGCGACGCCTACGCCCACCACCTGATTTTCCTTCGCGCCGAGTGCCTGATTCACGTTGGCCAGTTTGCTTTCGATGGCGGGAAACAACGTGCGCGGGTCGGGATAGGCGTATTCGAACACATCGCGGCTTACCACCTGCCCGGCGAAATCCATGGCCAGCACGTCGAGACTGCGCCGTCCCACCTTGATGCCGATGGTGTACGCACCTTCCGCGCGCAACGCGATCGGCACGGACGGCTGGCCGATCTTGCCGCGTACCCGGGCCTGCTTTTCGAGCAGGCCGTCGGCGATGAGACGGTCGATGATCATCGACACCGTCTGCATCGAAAGACGCGTCAGGCGGCTCACGTCGGCTTTCGGCAGCGCCCCATGCAAGCGGATCGCCTGCAGCACGATGCGTTCGTTGAATTGGCGCATGCCGACCTGATTCGAGCCGACTGTGCGTTTGAGGGGCGGGAGATTGCCGGTGGTATCCATAGCCGAACCCCGCTCAGCAGGAGATGAGCATTATGATCATGCGATCGCCTTGACGTCGGCTTCTTTGGCCCCAGTCATGATCGCCACCGCTTCCGACATGTGCACGTCTTTCTTGTTGACGAGCGCGGCGCGGCGCCCGAGTCGCTGGATATGAATGCGATCCGCGACCTCGAACACGTGCGGCATGTTGTGGCTGATCAGGATCACCGGCAGTCCGCGATCGCGCACGCGCCGGATCAGTTCGAGCACCATGTTGCCTTCCTTCACGCCGAGCGCGGCCGTCGGTTCGTCGAGAATCACCACGTGCCGCGCAAAGGCCGCGCTGCGCGCCACGGCCACCCCCTGGCGCTGGCCGCCCGAGAGGGTCTCGACCGCCTGGCGCATCGAACGGATGCCGATCTGCAGATCTTTCATGTATGCGGTCGCTTCCTCCAGCATGCGGCGCTTGTCGATCATCCTGAAGATCGAGCCGCGCCAGCCGGGTTTCAGCAGTTCGCGGGCGAGAAACAGGTTTTCGGCAATGCTCATGGCCGGCGCGACCGCCAGTTCCTGGTACACGGTCTCGATGCCTTGCTCACGGGCATCCAGCGGGCTGCGGAATCTGACCGGCTTGCCGTCGAGCAGAATCTCGCCCTCGTCCGGCACCGTGGCGCCGGACAAGGCCTTGATCAGCGACGATTTCCCCGCGCCGTTGTCGCCGATTACAGCGAGAATCTCGCCGGGCAGCACTTCGAAGTCGCAACCGTCGAGCGCGGTCACGTTGCCGTAGCGTTTGACGAGTCCGCGCGCCTGCAGAACAGGCATCACGGCAGAATCGGAAGCAGGTGTCGACATGACGGGCTCCTGTCGGCCTAATGGCGGTTGAGTGCTCAACCGCGACGATGAGATAGTTTGTCCGCGGCCACCGCGAGAATCACCAGCATGCCGGTGATCAACACCTGGTAGACCGAAGAAACGCCGATCAGCGTCAAGCCGTTGCGAAACACGCCGACAATCAGCGCACCGAGCAGCGTGCCGACTACCGAGCCGCGTCCGCCGAACAGGCTCGTGCCGCCGAGCACGACCGCGGTGATGCTGTCGAGATTCTCGGTTTGCCCAGCTTGCGGATCGCCCACGCCGGTGCGCGACACGGAGAGCAGCGCCGCGATGCCGTAGATCGCGCCCGCCAGCGAATAGACGGTGAGCAGGATTTTCTGCGACGACAGGCCCATCAGGCGCGCGGCTTCGGGATTGTTGCCGAGCGCATAGAGGTGCCGGCCGGGCACGGTGTCGCGCAAGACGAACCAGGTCGCGAAATACATCAGCAGCGTGAGGACAGTGCCGTAAGTGACTTCCGCGGGACCGAGCCTGAACGTATTGCCGAAGAACATGATCGCGTCCGGCAGGTTCGACACGCTTTCCGCGTTCGAATAGATCTGCGTCAGCGCGAAAGCAATGTTCAGGGTGCCGAGCGTGACGATGAAAGCAGGCAGCTTGATGCGCGTAATCAGCACGCCATTGAGCGCGCCGAACAGCATGCTCGCGGCGATGCCGCACAGAATCGCAAGAATGGGCGGTACGCCAAGCGTGACCGCGAACTTGGTCATGACGATCGAGCCGAACGCCATGACCATGCCGCACGACAGATCAATCCCGCCGGTCAGGACGATCAGCGTCTGGCCGATCGCAATGACCGCGACCACCATGGTTTGCTGCAGGATCAGCGAGAGGTTCTGGAACGACAGGAAGCGGCTGCTCTGCGAAATGAAGAAGGCGCACGCGAGAACCAGCGCGATCAGCGGCCCGGCCTCGGCAAGCGACGGCAGACGGTCGGCGAGAGAGCGCGAGTGGCCGGCGGGCGCGGAAGGAGTCGACATGATGGAGATCCTTGAAGCATGAGCGTGGTGTACGGATCACGCGGCCAATCCGGAGGCTGCGTGATACGGCGGCGACCTTGCGCACCAGGCTCCGGCCGCCGCTCCGCACGGGTTACTTGTTGCCCCAGCAGTTATCGAGGCCGAACTTCGTGTCTTTGCTGTCGACGCCGGACATCGGCTTGTCGGTGATCAGGGTTACGCCCGTGTCCTGATAGCCGGAGACTTTCTTGCCGGTCTTCGCGTAATCGACCCCTGCCGTCACGCCGAGTGCGGCCATCTTGAGCGGATATTGCTGCGAGGTCGCGGCAATCGCGCCGGCGTTGACGTTGCGCACACCTTCGCAGCCGCCGTCGATCGACACGATCATCACGCTCTTGTCCTTGCCCGCTGCCTTGAGCGCACGGTAAGCACCCGCCGCGGCCGGTTCGTTGATCGTGTAGACCACGTTGATGTCGGGTGCCTTCTGCAGGCAGTTCTCCATCGCGGTCTGGCCCTTCGCCTGATCGCCGCGGGTGTCCTGGCTGCACACTACCGACGGATCGCCTTCCTTCACACCGAAGCCTTCCAGAAAGCCGTTATGACGCAGCACGCCGACCGACACGCCGGGCGCGAGGTCGAGCGTGGCGATCTTCGCGGGCTTGCCGTTCAGCGCGGCCTTCGCGTATTTGCCGATCAGCACGCCGGCCTTGAAGTTGTCGGTGGCGAAGAGGGCGTCGGTGGCGTCCTGCGGATCGGTCGGCGTGTCGAGCGCGACCACCATCACGCCGGCGGCGCGTGCCTTCTTGATGCTCGGCACGATGGCCTTGGTGTCGCTCGGTGTGATCAGAATCGCTTTGGCGCCGGCCGTCATCATGTTTTCAATCGCGGTGACCTGGCTGGCGTTGTCACCGTCGAACTTCCCGGCCGCGGTGAGCAGCTTCGCGCCGCCTTTCGAGGCGGCCGCTTCGGCACCCTGTTTCATCTTCACGAAGAACGGATTGGTGTCGGTCTTGGTGATGAGACCGATGACAGGCTGGTCGGCCGCCTGGCTCGCGCTCGCACACCATACCGCCAGTCCCGCCACACACATCGACACGATGGTCCTGGCGGCGGGATGCCTGCGGGGATTCAGATTCATGGGACGCTCCTCCGGTTTTTGACAACGACGTTAGGAACTGCTGGTGGCGGTCCACGCGAACGCTGCGCGCGGGCAACCCGGTGTGCGGCCTGATGAGTGATGAGGGTGGTTCGAAGCGGATCGGATGAACCGCATTTCAGGCCATCTAATTCATTTTGGTTGAATTAGTACAGCAAGCGCGGCGGCGTCCGTCAAGGAAGCGATCGCTAATGACGATGAAGCGCCGCATCCCGTAAGAAGGCGGGGAGCCTTGCTTGACGGGGCCTGGGCGGTGTAGCGCGAGTTGTGATCGAGCGCCTGGGCTTGGGGAAAATCCTGGCTCGAGTGAACGTGGATTGAGGCTTTTTTGGACTTAGCGCCGGGGTGCGAGCGCTTGCCGCTTCGTTTCGAGTTGCGTGACGACGCGTTGCAAGGTCCGCTCGGCCGGTCCCGGCGTGGCCACGAACTTGCAGCCGATCACGAAGCGGCGCTCGCCATTCGGCATGCTCAGGCGACGCGGCGCGACGATGTCCAGATCGAGCCGCAGTGTGCCGAAGCTGCCGAGTTGCAGCACGACGTCGCGCAGCACCGTGCCGCTTTCAAGCGAGGCGAAACGCTCGTCGGCGGTTTTCAGGGCGATGCCGCCTAGCGACAGGTCCTGCAATTCCAGCCGGAACGACCCGCCGTCCGCATACGGGCCACTCGCGACGTACGGATCGAGTACCGGCGTCTGCACGCGGAAGAATTCGCGACGCTGAACGTAGTAGAGGAGGGCGGGAAATGGCGCCTCGAAGGCCGGCCGTCCGTCGAACACGATCGGGTTGGCATCGAGCGTCGTGAACTCGGTGCGAATGCCGCCGGGCAGGCTGCGAAAGATCAGTTGGCGCGCAGAGGGCAATACGTAGTTGTCTTCGGCCATGCTGCTGGCGTCGAAGACGAAACGCGCGTTGCGCGAGTCGACGTCGAGCAGTTGCGTGACGATTTGGCGCCCGTTGAATTCCACCGTCACGAAGTCTTGTCCCGTCACCAGCTTGCGCAGGCAAACGGCGATTTGCAGCGGGTGCCGTTGCGCGAAGTTCGAGTCGGCGTCGTGAAGCAGTTCGGCGGCATCGGCAATACCGGCAAATTCGGCATCTGGCAGAAGATCGGCAATCATTGTTTTATCCATGCGTGTGGCGGCCCTGGCCTGGCCGGTTGGGGGAGCGCGGGCGGGGCCTGGTGGCATGCCGGCGCTCGGCCTTTGCTTGCCTTATTGCAGGGACCGTGCCAACTGCATGGATCGATGACGGGATGCGGCGCGCCGGCCGCCAAACCCTTTAGCCACAGGCGTTGGCGGGCTCTACGCCGGGAAGGCGGCTCGGACGAATGGGGGCGAAAGGCGGGGCTCGCTACGTAACGTGCGCGAGCCTGTTACGGTCACATCACCGCGAGCGCGGCGCGCCGGTGGATGCGCGTACAACCAGTTCGGGCGGCGAGGCGATCCGCATCGGCACGCTTGCCGCGCCGTGCCCGGCCGACGGCTGGCCGTATGACGACTCGATCAGCTCGCGCAATAGCGTCACCGCCAGTTCGGCGACTTCGACCGTCGGCACAGCGACCGTGGTCAACGCGGGGCGCGACTCGCGCGCGAGCCGAATGTCGGTGATGCCGATCACGGAGAGGTCCGCCGGCACGTTCAGGCCGAGATCGGCGGCGGCGTGCATCGCGCCGAGCGCGGGCAGGTCGTTGGTCGCGAAAATCGCGGTGAGCTTCGGATCGCTTTCCAGCAGCGCGCGCGCTGCGGTGTAGCCGCCCTGTATCGTATCGGCCGCATGCTTGACCCGGCCTTTGGGCGCGCCGGCCGCGCGCAATGCGTCGACAAACCCTTCATAACGGGCCGCGTGAATGCCCGACGCTTTGCTGCCAACAATTGCGCCGATCCGCCGATGCCCGAGCTCCAGCAGATGCAGGGCGGCCAGTTCGCCAGCCCGCCTGAAATCCACCGCGACGCACGGCAGCCCCGGCGGTTCCGCCGGCCGTTCCCACATGCACAGCACGACCGGGGTGCCGCGCGATTCGGTGGTGTGCAGGTCGGCGAAGTCGAGATTCGCGTTCGTTACGAGCACGCCTTCGGAAAGCGTCCCCGCGATCTGCTCGAGATACGCGCGGCCGCTCAACGGATCTTCATTAGTATTGCAGATGATCACGAAGTGGCCGCTCATGCGCGCCGCGCGTTCGACCGCGAGGGCGAACTCGGGATAAAACGGATTGGCGATGCTCGACACCATCAGCGCGAGCGTCGGCGCGCGGCCCTCCGCAAGTGCTCGGGCGGCGAGATGCGGACGGTAGCCGAGCGCTTGTACGGCATCGAGCACGCGCTGCCGCGTCGTCGCGCCGACCCGGCCGCGGTTGCGCAGCACATTGGACACCGTGGCCGGGGTGACGCCGGCATGACGCGCAACTTCGCTGAGTGTGGGCATGACATTCTCAATATATGGGACGGCTGTCCGACATTTGCATCGCGGCTCAAGGCGCGGCACCATCTGTCGCACAGACAAAACGATATCGGAGACAGGTCAGGCCCAACGATCGCACGCGGTCGATTTTTTCGGCCCGGCTGATTAAGCGCTTAATCTCCGACATCGAGCCGATTAGATCACGGAGTCGATGCAATGGCGAGCATTTCGTTAAGAGGCGTGCAGAAGGCGTATGGCGACGGCGCGCCGGTGATCCGCGACGTCGATCTCGAGATTGGCGAGAACGAGTTCTGCGTGTTCCTCGGCCCATCCGGTTGCGGCAAGTCCACCTTGCTGCGCATGATCGCCGGCCTCGAAGACGTGAGCGACGGCGACCTGTCGATTGGCGGTCGCATCGTGAACGACGTGCCCGCCGCGCAACGCGGCGTGGCGATGGTGTTTCAGAGCTACGCGCTGTTTCCGCACATGACCGTGTTCGAGAACATGGCGTTCGGCCTGAAACTCGCCAAAACATCCAAAGACGAAATCGACCGCAGAGTGCGGGAAGCCGCGCGCATCCTGCAACTGGAAGCGTTGCTCGAGCGCCGGCCCAAGGCGCTCTCGGGCGGCCAGCGCCAGCGCGTGGCGATTGGCCGGGCCATTGTCCGCGAGCCGGGTGTCTTTCTGTTCGACGAACCGCTCTCCAATCTGGATGCGACGCTGCGAGGGCAAACCCGCGTCGAGATCGCGCGCCTGCACAAGCAGTTTGCTAAAGCCAGCGTGGTCTACGTGACGCACGATCAGATCGAAGCCATGACGCTCGCCGACAAGATCGTGTTGCTGCATGCGGGCAAGGACACCGAGCGCTACGGCAGCGTTGCGCAGATCGGCGCACCGCTCGAGTTGTACCACCGCCCGAAGAGCCGTTTCGTCGCCGGGTTCATCGGCTCGCCGCGCATGAATTTTCTGCCGGGGCGGGTGGCGTCGGTCGACGCGCAAGGCGTGACCGTGACACTCGATCACACCGGAGAAAGCGTGCGGGTGCCGGTGAGCGGGGCGGGGTTGCAGATCGCTCAGCCTGTCACGTTCGGCGTGCGGCCCGAGCACCTGGAGTTTGTCGACGCGTCTACGGTCGGCCCCGAAGGCGGTGTGCTGACTCGCACCGTTTCCCTCGTCGAGCAGCTCGGCGAGCACAGTTACGTCCACCTCGATCAGCCCGGCGGCGCCGCGCTGGTCGCCAAAGCGCCGGGCAATACGCGCCTCGCGCCCGGTGAGCGCGCGAGCTTGCGCGTGCACCGTCTCGCTTGCCATTTGTTTACTGAAGACGGCTTCGCCGCCGCTTCGCTCGAATCCGCCGAACACTACGCATAGAGGACAATCGGATGCGCCTTGGAGTCTGCTATTACCCGGAACACTGGCCGGAGTCGATGTGGGAAGACGACGCTCGTCGAATGAAGGCACTCGGCATCGAACAGGTTCGGATTGCTGAATTTGCGTGGAGCCGGATCGAACCCTCGCCAGGTGAATACGATTGGGGCTGGCTCGATCGTTCCATCGACGTATTGGGCGCGGCCGGGCTGCAAGTGGTGATGTGCACGCCGACCGCGACGCCGCCCAAGTGGCTGATCGACCGTCATCCCGACATTCTGCCGATCGGCGCTGACGGGCGAGCGCGCGCGTTCGGCTCGCGCCGTCATTACGACTTCTCGTCGCCGGCGTATTTCGCCGCGTCGCAGCGGATCTGCACGGCGGTGGCCGAACGCTACGGCAAGCATCCGGCGGTCGCTTACTGGCAAACCGATAACGAATTCGGCTGCCATCACACGGTGGTGAGTTACTCGCCGGCGGCGGTCGGACGCTTTCGCGAATGGCTGAAGGCGCGTTATCAGACCGTGGACGCATTGAACCGCGCGTGGGGCACGGTGTTCTGGAGCATGGAGTACCACAGCTTCGACGAGATCGACGCGCCGGTGGCGACCGTGACCGAAGCGCATCCTTCGCACCGCCTCGATTACCGGCGTTTCGCTTCCGACGAGGTGGCGCGCTATAACAGCATGCAGGTCGAGATCATCCGCGCGCATTCGCCGGGTCGGCCGGTCGCGCACAACTTCATGCAGCTCTTCACGGAGTTCGATCACTACAAGGTCGCCGCCGATCTCGACGTGGCGGCGTGGGACAGCTATCCGCTCGGCGCGCTGGAAGAACAATGGTTCGCGCCGGAGATCAAGGCGCGCTGGCTGCGCAGCGGCCATCCCGACTTCGCGTCGTTCAATCACGACGTTTATCGCGGCATGTCGAAGCTGCCGTTCTGGGTGATGGAGCAGCAGCCGGGGCCGGTGAACTGGGCGCAGTGGAATCCGGCGCCGCTGCCGGGCATGGTGCGGCTGTGGAGCTGGGAGGCCTTCGCGCATGGCGCGGGCTGCGTGTCGTATTTCCGCTGGCGTCAGGCGCCGTTTGCGCAGGAGCAGATGCATGCGGGACTGAACACACCCGACAACCGGCTCGACGTGGGCGGCAACGAGGCGGCGCAGGTCGCCGGCGAGATTGGCAAGGTGCTCGCCGCGAATGCCGACGCCAACGCCGCGATTCGTTCGAAAGTCGCGCTCGTGTACGACTATGAAGCGAAGTGGTTGTTCGAGATTCATCCGCAGGGGGCGGACTTTCACTATCCGCGTTTCGCCTTCGAGTACTACTCGGCGCTGCGCTCGCTCGGGCTCGACGTGGACATCGTGCCGGCCGACGCCCCGCTCGCGGGCTACAGCTTGATCGTGGTGCCGCCGCTCCCGGTCGTGCCGGCCGATTTTGGCGCGCGTCTGGCCAGCTCGGGCGCGCAAGTCGTGCTGGGTCCGCGCACCGGTTCGAAGACCGCGGATCTGCAGATTCCCGCGAACCTGCCGCCTGGCGTGCTGGCCTCGGTATTGCCGGTGCGCGTCTGGCGTGTGGAATCGATGCGGCCGAACGTGACTGAAGCGGTGCGGCTTGTAGAGAGCCAGGATGCGGGCAGCGCTGACGGCTTCGCACGGCATTGGCGCGATTTCGTCGAAGGCGACGCCGCGGCTTCACTCGACGTGCGTGCCCGTTTCGCGGACGGCCATCCCGCGTATGTGCGCAGCGGTGCATTTCACTACTTCGCGAGCCTGTTCGACGACGCACTCACCGTGCAGTTGTTCGACCGGATCGCGCGAGACGCCGGCCTCGAGACACTGCCGCTTGGCGACTGCGTGCGGATCAGCCGCCGCGGCGCGCTGACCTACGTCTTCAACTACGGCAACGACACCCACACGCTCGCCGACGTGGCCGACGATGCTTTCGTGATTGGCTCACGCGCTGTCGAACCACAAGGCGTATCCGTGTATCGATCGATGTGACGGCCCGATGCAGTGGCCGGCGAATTCCACGCAGTAACGACAACGACGCAAAATCAAGGCAACCAGGAGACAGGCAACATGAAGCTGAAACCACGCAAGATTCTGTTGGCACTCGCGCTCGCCGCGGCGGCTGCGGGGACGTCCGTCGTCAGCACGGCGCAGGCAGGCACGCTCGCCGTCAATATCGCGTTCAAGGGCGCAAGCCAGCGCGCGGTCTGGCAATCGGTCATCGACGACTTCAAGAAGGCGCATCCTGGCGTCGACGTGAAAGTGTCGTTTGTCGACGAAGAGGCCTACAAGGTGCAGCTGCCTGGCTGGCTCTCCACGGTCGCGCCCGATATCGTCAACTGGCATGACGGCGAACGGATGGCGTATTACGCGCAGCGCGGCCTGTTCGAAGACTTGAGCGGCGATTGGGCGAAGAATGGCTGGAACGACATGTATGCGTCCACCAAGGAGGCGTCGTCGTATAAGGGCAAGCAGTACGCCGCGCCGACCGTGTACTACTCGTGGGGCATGTTCTATCGCAAGGATCTGTTTCAGAAGGTCGGCATTAGCGGCGAGCCGAAAACGTGGGATCAGTTTCTCGACGCCTGCAAGAAGCTGAAAGCCGCCGGCATTACGCCGATTGCCGTGGCGGGGCGCGATGCGTGGACGCTGGCCGGCTGGTTCGACTATCTCGATCTGCGTTTGAACGGCAATGCGTTCCATCAGAAACTGATGGCGGGCGATATTGCCTATACCGATCCGCGCGTGAAGAAGGTGTATAAGGCGTGGAAGCAGCTGATCGACGCGGGTTACTTCATCGACAATTCGCTCTCCTACGATCTGGATGCGGTGCAGCCGTTCCTGTTCCAGGGTAAAGCCGCGATGATGCTGATGGGCACGTTTATCACCGCGGGTTTTCCGCCGAACGTGAAACCGGAGATGGGCTACTTCCAGTTCCCGATCATCGACGCGAACGTGCCGACTGCTGAAGACGGCCCGGTCGAATCGCTGCATATTCCGTCGAAAGCGAAGAACAAGGCGGATGCGCATACGTTCCTTGCGTTCGTCGAAACGCCGGAGATTGGTGCGAAGCTCGCGACCGGCCTTGGCTCGCTGTCGGCGAACAGCAAATCGCCGGAACCCGAGGATCCTATCTCCAAGATCGGCTTCCAGATTCTGGCGAACACCAAGGGCGGTATCGCGCAATTCTATGATCGCGATATGACCAAGGAAATGGCCGATGAAGGGATGAAGGGGATGCAGCAGTTCGTCGCCGATCCCGCCAAGCTGGATGAGGTGCTCGCGCAGTTGGAGCAAACGCGTAAGCGGATCTATAAGAAGTGAGTGGGGGGCGGCCAGGTGGCCGCCTTGCGAAGTATTTGGCAGACAGGAGAGTTGATCGTGTCGCATTCCGTCACCCGCCACACTGTCGGCGGTCCTGCCGAACCTGGTGGCCCGGGCCTGCCCGCGCCGGGCGGCGCATTGCGCGGCGGCTCGCCCGCGCGAACGCGGCGGCGCGGTCCGTCGCCCACGGCGCGCCGCCAGCGGCGTGCCGCGTTCCTGTTTCTTGCGCCGGCCTGCGTGATGGTGGCTATCTACGTCGTGTGGCCGATCCTCTCGACCATCCGCCTGAGCTTCTTCAATTGGGACGGCATGACCGAACCGTCGTTCGTCGGCCTCGCGAACTACGTCGAGTTGTTCCACGCGCGGACCTTCTATACGGCACTCAAGAACAACCTCATCTGGCTGCTGTTATTCCTGCTCGCTCCGCCAATGGGGCTCGCCGTCGCGTTGTACCTGAATCAGGCAGTGGCCGGCATCCGCATCGTCAAATCGCTGTTTTTTGCGCCATTTGTATTGTCGGGCGTGGTGGTCGGCTTGATCTTCTCGTGGTTCTACGACCCGACCTTCGGCCTGCTCGCGATGATTCTCGGCCATGGCGTACCCGTGCTCGGTGACGCGCGCTACGCGACGCTGGGGATCGTATTCGCGGCACTGTGGCCGCAAACCGCCTATTGCATGATTCTCTATTTGACCGGGCTCACGTCGCTGAACGCCGAGCAGATCGAGGCCGCGCGCATGGAAGGCGCGCGCGGCTGGTCCATGCTGTGGCACGTGATCCTGCCGCAACTGCGGCCCACCACGTTCATGGCGATCGTCGTCACCATCATCGGCGCGTTGCGCAGTTTCGATCTGATCTCCGTGATGACGGGCGGTGGTCCGTTCGAGAGTTCGACCGTGCTCGCGTATTACATGTACGACCAGGCGATCAAGTACTACCGCATTGGTTATTCGGCGGCGGTGGCGGTCGTGCTGTTCGCGATCATGCTGGTGTACATCGTTTATCACTTGCGGCGGATGCTGCGCGCCGAGCAATAAGGAGCCGACCATGTTTCCGATTCCCATCGACAAATGGAAACCGGCCACCCGCCGCGCGTACAAACTGACATTGCCGATCGCGCTGCTCATCTGGCTGCTGCCGATGATCGCCGTGCTCATCACGTCCGTGCGTTCCACCGAGGAGTTGAGCGAAGGCAATTATTGGGGATGGCCGAAGCACTTCGCTATGTTCGACAACTATCGCGAGGCGCTCACCACCTCGCCGATGCTGCATTACTTCTGGAACAGTGTGCTGATTACGGTGCCAGCTGTGGTTGGATCAATCGCATTGGCGGCCATGGCCGGATTCGCATTGGCGATCTACCGTTTTCGTGGCAACTCGACCTTGTTCGCGACGTTCGTGGCTGGGAACTTCGTGCCAGTGCAGGTGTTGATGATTCCGGTGCGGGATCTGTCCTTGCAACTCGGACTGTTCAATACCGTCAGCGCGCTGATTCTCTTTCATGTGTCGTTTCAGACCGGATTTTGCGCGCTGTTTCTGCGCAACTTCATCAAGCAGCTTCCGTTCGAACTGGTCGAGGCGGCGCGGATCGAGGGTGCGAACGAATGGACCGTGTTCTTCAGGATCGTGCTGCCGTTGATCCGGCCTGCGCTCGCGGCCTTGGCGATTCTCGTGTTTACGTTTGTCTGGAACGACTACTTCTGGGCACTGTGTCTTACCCAAGGCGACGATGCCGCGCCGATTACCGTGGGCGTGGCCGCGTTGAAAGGGCAATGGACGACGGCGTGGAACCTGGTTTCCGCCGGCTCGATTCTGGCGGCATTGCCGTCGGTCGCGATGTTCTTTGCGATGCAGAAGCACTTCGTGGCCGGGTTGACGTTCGGAGCGACGAAAGGCTGAGGCGGTGATGTTTCGGTGCGTGTTAAGTAGAGAAGTTTGCCCGCTTAATGCGGGCTTTTTTTGTGCGCCGAGCATGCGCGACAGCTTGGGGATGCAAGTCCCCTGTCCAGCCAGATGGGGCGAAGGGCTAGTGAAACGCAAGGGCGTCGTCGCATTCGTTGCTTCTTCTGGAAGCAGTGGAAACGTGGCCAGACCCGATTCGAGGAGCTCATGGCCCGTGGCGTGAAACGCAATCTTGCGGCCCGAACCGCCGGAGCACCGCACAGCGCGTGGCGGCTCAGTCACAGTCCAGCAGTAAACCTCGCCCTGTCAAACGGGTGCTTACGTTCTCTCAGGCTCCCATCGGTTAGCCCCCTAGTCGATCAACCGATTCGAACCGCCGTGTACGGGCCCGTACGCACGGTCGTGCGGGAGGGGTCGGGCCACGAGGCCTGCCCCTATCCCGATTTGGATGGGAGATTTGCAAATGGGCGTGGATCGTCGGTTATTCGGAAAGAACCTTATTCACGTAAGGGAGCTTTGCCAATGGACACGTACAGAGTTTATCGAAATGTTTACTTTGAATATGGACAGCAAGTCACGGCGTCGGGTGCGCTCGCTTGTCTGGATGGCGGAACAGCGGGACCAGCGACGGTCGGTTCTCGCCATTCCGATATCCAACCTTTTCCGCATCCCGCTGCATGCCTTGACGACTGAAGACCTGACAGGGGAGACTCTGGAAACGCTGCGTGAGCGGTTCCAGTTCGACCCATTCGAAGTCACGCAGCGCGCGGCAGAATTCCGGTTCTGACGTGCGCAGAGATTCAGCCCGCCATTCGGCGGGCTTCTTTGCGTGCATCGAGCACAATTACTGGAGACAATGCGCGACCGCTATGCGGTCGTCTCACCGTGCCATTCGACCAGGGCATCCCGTACTTCAGTGATGACGGGTGCCCACTCGCACAGCTCCCGCTGACGGAACAGGCGCATGGACGGATACCAGGGGCTGTCCGTTCTGCCGGTCATCCAGCGCCAGTCTGTATAGGCGGGTATTAGAGTCCATACAGGCAGGCCTGCCGCACCGGCGAGATGCGCCACTGACGAATCGACGGTGATTAGCAGATCGAGTGAGTGGAGAATCGCCAAAGTATCATCGTAGCCGTGAATAAGTGGTCCAAGAGTATGAACGTCGAACTCGTGTTCAAGCGCTTCGCTTTCAGGTTCCCGTTCTCCCTTCTGGAGTGAGTACCAGGCAAATCCCGGAAGTAGGAAAAGATCTCTCATTGCATCGAGGCAGATAGACCGGAAACGATCGAGATAGAGGTTTGGATTGCCTGCCCACACAATACCGACTCTTTTTTTGTGTGTATTCCATTGTCGCGGTGAGCTTGTTTCGATGTATCGGCTCCATTGATGCACCTTGTCCGGACTGGATGCGACGTAGGAAGTTGCAACGGGGAGCATTGTCAGGTTGAGGCGTATGTGTGCCGGCACGCGGAACATGTGTGTCCAAAAGTCGTACGGGCCCTCAGGCATCTCGACGAATACCCTTCTGATGCTTGCCATGCTGGCCGCAAGTACGGCTACCGGGCCATCCACGAGAACGTCCACAGTGGCCCCCTGCTGGTGAAGCCATACTGCAAATCGGAGAAACTGTATTTGATCGCCGAGTCCCTGTTCGCCGACCAGAAGAAAGTATCGGCCGCAGACTGATTCACCATTCCAGGCGGGAAAGTTCGGCCAGCGAAGCGTCTCTCTGTTTGCCGGAATTTCATAGAAAGACCACGCTTGCCTCCAGCCTTCCTCGAATTCACCGAGGCACAGCAGGACGCCCGAAAGCTCATAGTGAATACTCGGATCGTGAGGGAACACACGCGCGACCGCCCGCATATACGGCAGACTCTCTGCGACTTTGCCGAGGTATCTTAATGCCCTTCCGGCGCAGTGACTAAACGACACGTTTTCCGGGTCGATTGTCAGTCCTCGCATGGCGACTGCAAGTGCGTCACGGTGGCGCATACTCTGGACCAGCACATAGGCAACTGCCTTCAGCGAAGACGTGTCATTTCCAGAGTCATGAACAATCTGTTCAATAGTCTCATCGACTAATTCCGTGTGACCGGATTCGATGATGGAAACGATAGTGTCCAGGTCTTCTTTGGAGGCAGCCGGTTGAAGCGCCCACGCACGTAGCCAGAATACAAGGGCGTTCCTGGTATTACCAAGATCCGTATAGGTCCGGGCAAGCGCCCGATTAGCGTAGTGGAACGTGGGTTGAATCCCTATTGCCTGGCCATAGTGGTACAGAGCCTCAGACGGACGACCGGCCAGCCTTAGACTGTCACCAACATTTCTGTGAAGGCTGGCGGTACTACCGGATAAGCCAAGCGCACGATCATAGAACCCCAGTGCCAATTCGTGGTTACCGTTCAATGCTGCAAGTATCCCCGCGTGCTCCCACAATTCAGCCTTATCAGGGGTCAACTGTAATGCCTGTCCAATGTACTCGCGTGCCCCGTCCAGATCGCCTAGATGGACACTGACCAGGCTCATCCTGTGAAGTGCGTAAGCGTCACCGGGGCGGCGAGCTATCACCTGTCGGTAGCACGCCGCAGCGTCGGTCATGCGTCGAGCCGCAAAATGTACATCGGCGCGAGTCACAAGTACGTCAGGACCGGCTTCGTCCTCATTTGCCATTGTCATTCGGAAAATCCGCAACGATGTCTTTAGGTGTGTTGCACCCCATGCCCCTTGTTTGCGGCACGGGTGCAATCGGAGGCGACCGCCTAGTTCAGAACGTAACTTAACTGGGCATTTTGCAGATCAGAAGTAGCTGCCGTCGCCGCGTACCAGGTTCCCGCCTTCGGATTAGAGACAGTGCAAGTCGCCGGTCTATTGTTCGACATACCAGACTGACAGACTACATTAAGCACACTCGGCGTATCAGCTCTGAGGTACAACCAAGCCGAGTCAGCTGGCCGTCCAGGCTTTAATGTAAGCGTCAGGCTTTTTGCACCCGCAGGGATGGTTAGCGAATTGAATGTCATGCCACCGTTGACATCATCCAGTCTTTCCGGATTTCCATTGCCCAAATAGTCGAGGCTAAAAATAGGTGGGGCGTCGACATAAAAAGGGCGTTTCAGCGTGCTCACAACGCCGTTTGCATCGATGACTTTCAAGGTGATCGTTGTATTTCCAGGGTACTCAAAGCTAAAAATCGGATTGCCAGACTGCAACTGTCCGAAGTTCGCGGTGGTGCCCCAGTTCCAATCCCATTCTGTGATGGCGATCCCGCGAGATGTCGATCGATCGAAGCACTGCACTTGCATCAGATTCCTGTTTTCCTGACACCAAAAATCTGCTGCCGTTGGGATCTTTCCGGAGTAGGCGCTAATAAGAGCCGCGCCCGCATCCAGAATACCTGGCCCCAATGGCTGATCCGGCTGGCCGCTGGGGAAAGGCTGAGCACTCTTCTGAAGTAGAGTGCGCATTTCAGCGGTGGTCAGGGACTTGGGTGCGATGGCCTGAACAAGCGCCGCAACGCCGGAAACCAGCGGTGCAGCCATTGAAGTGCCATTCAGGAACCCATAACTCTCGATGCCGGGCGTCCTGGCTCCGCTGTTATACGTTGACCAGATGTTTGATCCGGGGGCTGCAATATCGACTGTGGTCCCGAAGTTTGAACTCACCCATCTGGAGCCGTTTGAGTTCGTGGCACTAACGTTGATCACGTTGAAGCAGTTGGCCGGCGAGGCGTAAGCCACATCATTGCCATTGTTGCCTGCCGCTGCGATGACAATCGAACCTCGACTGACGGCCGAATCAATCGCGCTCTGCAACGTTGCGCCACAACCACTTCCACCCGAGATGCTTACGTTGATGATCTTCGCAGGGTTGGCATTCACAGGAACGCCTGGAATGGTCCCGCCCGCCGCCCAAACGATACCATCAGCAACGTCAGACATCACGCCCCTTCCGCACCCGTCCAGGACCCTGACAGGGACCATCTTCGCGCCCGGAGCCATCCCCGCAATACCGTTGCCATTGTTTGATAGCGCGCCCATGATGCCCGCGACGTGCGTGCCGTGCCATACGACAGAGGAGCACCACGTTTCCGTCGTGATGCCGGGGTCGCTACCGTCGCCGCCCCGGTTCGGAGAGACAAAGTTATATCCAGGCAGCATATTGGCATTCAGGTCGCTGTGAGTGGTCACTCCTGTATCCACCACCGCCATAACTACGCCATATCCAAAAGCAAGGTTCCAGGCAGTCTCAGCACGTATACCGTAAGTCCCATATGGAGACGTCAAATTCGATGACAAACCCCACTGATTGCCATATCCCGGATCATTCGGAGTAAATTGCGCCGACATGAACCGGTCCGGTTCAACGTATTCAACGTTCGGGTCTTTTGCAATAGCATCCATAAACGTTTTCGCCTCCCTGGCAGTCAGCTTCGACTCTGTCGTGACAATGTCTGCACCGCCACCCATGCGGCGCAGATGATGCGCACGGGGAAAGCGGCTCGCCAGTCGATCGAGTTTTGACTGCACTGCAGTGGGAGATCGTCCTTCGTTGGAGTTCAACTTGTACTTAACGATAAAGCGATCGTTAGGGGCTTGATCTGCCTGATTGCGGGCATTTGCCTGCGTCGCCGCCAGTGATGAGACGCCGGCCGGATCAGCGGCGCCTGCCGTCGCGACTTCCGACTTGCCGCTTGCTGCTGGCGTCACGTCCGCGGTAGTGTTACCTCCATTGCACGCGGCCAGCGCCAACGGCAGCGTGGCGCCTGCGACGCTTCTGCCAGCCAGACGTGTGGCTGGTACTGACCAGCTTGCTACAGTCTTCCTGATTGAGTTTTGAAAACCAATCAGCACGGTTTTTGGTCTCCCACCTTTCTTCGTCATATCGCCCCTGATTCAGTTTGACAGTTTGCTTTTACGAATGGAGCCGTGCCGGCACATCTCTACGGTTCACAATGAAAGCGTAATCAGGCAGTAATGCTGACGATAGTAGGTAAGCCTGCTTCTCGTGAAAGGCGAATTAACCAGGCTATAGGAAATCAGGCTTCGCCATTGCCTGATAGCGAAAAATGAAGCGAGAAAATTCCGACTGGCCCTGTCTGTCGGGCGGTACAAGGCGACGCTATGAAATGGGATTCGTATGCGCGGTGCATGGTTAATTTGCATTTCAGAGTAGTCCTGGCGGAGTTGCGTTCAGGTGGTGTATGCCAGAAGTGAGATGCGATATTCGACTGGGCGGAGACGCAATGCGTGCATCGCTTACAAAAAAGGTATAGAGAGGACCCGCACGCACGGCGGTGTGGAAGGGGGCGGGCCGTGAGGCCTGCCCCTATCCCGATGGCGCGTCGTCTGGTCGATGGACCAACGGGCAACACCGGCAATACATGGAAATACCGTGTAAGCACCTTCGAATCACGGCACCTTTTCCCGCTATCGCGCAATCTTGCCCGCACTATCCTGCTGCACAGGGATCGCATCCCTGAACGCATGAAGGCAGGCCGCGGCATTGTCCCGCTTCGTCCCAGCCTGGTTACTTCCCTGAACAAAGGCCCGGTATGTCCACTATCCACACTGTTTTCTTCCGCACCCTCGAGCGCCTCGTGAAGTCGGCCGCATTGCTGTCGATCGGCATGCTGGCGGCAGGCGCCACGCTGCCGCTCGAGGCGTCCGCAGTCAGTTTCAAATGCACGAGCAAGATGTCTGCGTCGGAAAAGATCGTCTGCAATGATTCCGCGCTGTCGGCGCTCGACGACCGCCTCGCCGCCTCCTGGCAACATGCGAAGGACACGACGCTCGACACCGCGGCGCTCGAATCGGCGCGCACCCAGCAATGGCTCTGGCGCCAGCACAATTGCACCGATGCAGCCTGCGTGAAGAGTTGGTACGACCGCCGTATCGCGGAACTGGACGCCGACTTTGAGCAGGCGAAACAGGCGCGCCAAGAAGCATTTGAAGTGTCACTGGTCAAACAGAATCTCGCGCCTCCGGCGGCGGCTGCGGTCAGGAAGATGAAAGGCGCTTCAGTGGCAAATGCGACCACGGCGAGCACCCAGTAGCCGCATTGCAAATGCTCTTCGCGCGGCCGTTCGACAGTGCGCTATTCAGCACAACCGTCGTGCCGCGCCACGCTCCCCCGTCCAGATTGAAATCCCGCAAAGCCTTGTCCAGCAAGGCTGTCAAACGTTTGCGCAATTAGGTCTGACGATTGCTTTTGTTAAAGGTTTGCGTTTTGCATGTCGTTATCTAGGCAAATAAGTCTGGACCATCGGACATGCTCAAGCCTTAAGCAAGGCGTGCGCTGAACGAGGAATACGCAATTCGGGGGAATCAATCGTGAATCAACAACGATCGCCATGGTCGCGCGCAGCGGCTCCGGGCGAAGTCATCTATTCGGAAGGCTTCGCGGGTGACGCCGTCGTCTACGTCATTGCAGATGGCAAAGTCGAAATCTCCACTCAATGCGACGAGAAGAAAGTGATTCTCGCCACCCTTGGCAAGGGCGAGTTTTTCGGCGAAGCGGCCTTGTTGCCGCCTGAGCCGCGCGCGCATACCGCGAAGGCGCTCAGCTTCTGTCAGTTGACCGTCATCGCGGCGAGCGTCGTTGAGGACGAGCTGGAGCGGGTCTCGCCGTTGCTTCGCCATATCGTGCGCACCATGATCCGGCGGGTGAAGAAGAAGGACGATATTCTCGCCACCAATACGCACGCCGATTTTCTGCCTGGTGTCGTTTCGTACGCGCATGTTCTTTCGTTGATGGCCGGGGGCGAAGCTGTCGACCGGATGGACGGCCGCACGCGACGCGGGCAGGGCGAAGAGTTCTCTGTGCCGCTGCCGGAGGTGATCAAGAAGTGCAATGCGATTGCCGGTCATTCACGTCCGCATGTCATGGCCATGCTCAAGCGCATGGAGAAACTCAATCTGGTTACGCTCGAACCCGGCCGCTCGGATCGCCTGAGCAGCACGTCGGCGCGCTATTCGGCGCAGGACGGTGCGACGGGCCGGCAGATGGTCACGTTCGATCCCGTGCGGATCACGGAGCGGGCCCAGCAGGTGGCGGACCACGATCTCGATCTGTCCATCAGCAGCGAGTTGGAACTGATCGAGCTGGACGATCTGGAAGCGTTGATCGGCGTCGAAAAGAAAGTGATTCTGAACAAGCTGTCACACGCTGAAATCGCTGAAGACCTGTTCGCGTTCCGCAAGACCAAGGTGTTGAACTACGTCGAGGAAAAGGGCATCAGCTATTTTTCGCGCCGCAGCACCCGCGGTCTGAGCGACCTAAAAACGATCGACGATCTGGAATTCGTCGATCAGCGAACCTTGTTCGAGGCCGTGAGTGCGTTCGACACGTATGAGCTCGCCAAACTGCTTTCCGCGTTGACGGGCCAGCCGGTTGCCGAGCGCCTGCTGTCGGTGATGACCGAGGCGAGAAAGAAAGAGGTCTCATGGGTCATGCGTCGCGAGATCAAGATCGATCCGCTCGAAATCGCGGAGATCGAAGAGCGATTCCTCGAGACCGTGCGAGCGATCAAATCCCCCGCGGCCGCTGCAGCGCCGCTTTCCAATCTGAATGTCTGACGCGCCGGCGCGGGCGGTCATTCGGGAGGACGTATGGATCTTTTGACGCTATTTGGCGCGGTGTTTGGTGTCTCGGCCATCGTGGCGGGTTTCGCGCTTGAAGGCGGACACTTCGCTTCGCTGTTTCAGTTGCAGGCGGTCGTCGTCGTGCTGGGTGGCACCCTCGGTGCGGTGATGATCCAGAACACCTGGGCGAGGTTTTTCGACGGCGTCAAGCAACTGCGGTTGGCTTTCCTGACGGCCCGGCAGGTGGACCGCGAGAGCTTGTCCGTGCTGCTCGAATGGGGCGACCAGGCCAAGCTGAACGGCATGCTCGCGTTCGAGTCGATCGAAGCGGGCGGCATCAGTCCGTTCGCCAAGCGAGGCCTGGAGTTGCTGGCGAACGGCGTGTCGACGGCGGTGCTCGAAGACGCGTTGCAGCGAGAGCTGGATGCCTACGACCGCAATCACATGGCAGCCGCGCGGATCTGGCAGCAGGCGGGCGGTTATGCGCCCACCTTCGGCATTCTGGGCGCGGTGCTCGGGCTGATTCAGGTCACGGGCCATATGCTCGAGCCCGCGCAACTCGGGCAAGGCATCGCCACCGCTTTCGTGGCAACGCTGTACGGTCTGGCGCTCGCA
Source organism: Paraburkholderia sp. (assembly GCA_036383775.1). Taxonomy (GTDB): domain Bacteria; phylum Pseudomonadota; class Gammaproteobacteria; order Burkholderiales; family Burkholderiaceae; genus Paraburkholderia. The sequence continues at coordinate 25,703 of DASVNP010000368.1, forward strand.
AATCTGGTTTTTCTGCCGCTGTACGGCAAGATCCGGGCTCAGGTGGATAGCGAATTGCGCTTCAGACGGCTCTATCTCGACGGCCTGCTTGCCATCTCGCGCAAGGAATCGCCTCATACCATCGAGACCCGGCTGGCGGGCGATGTGCGGGAAAGATCGGCGGAATTGCTGGGATAAAGAGACTTTTCGGGTATGAGTATCTCCTCGGGTAGCAAGCGCCTCACGGCGGACAAGGCCGGCCATGCGGAAGCCGACGAAGGCGAGGAGCAATCCGGCCGCTGGCTGATTTCCTACGCAGACCTGATCACCACGCTGATGGTGTTGTTCCTTGCGCTCTATGCGCTCCAGTTGGCGAAAAACCGCGAGCTCGAAATGAGGACGCTCGAGCACCATGCAGTGAAGGAAGTGGCAGCCGCCGCGCCGGATGCCGCGAAGAAGCACCTCCTTGCTTCGCTGGAACCGCTTCGGGGCAATCGCGAGATCACTATTTCGAATGCGGCTCAAGGCGTTGAAATCGCCATCAACGCGAAAGTTCTGTTCAACTCCGGTGACGCGCGGCTCCTGCCGGAATCATTCGGCGTGCTGACCCAGATTGCCGGGGTACTGCGCGACGGTTCGAAGAACAATATCCTCGTGGAAGGGCACACGGACAGCGTGCCCATTGCCACGGCGAAATACGAATCGAACTGGGAACTGTCGTCGGCGAGGGCAGGGGCGGTGGTTCGCTATTTCGCGGATAAAGGCATCGACGCGCACAGGATGGCCGCCATCGGCCGTGCGGACAATTTCCCCTTGATTATCGGTGACGACGCAACGGCGCGCGCCGTGAACCGGCGCGTGACTATTCTGGTCGAGTACTGAAATGAAAGGCCCCGCCGAAGCGGGGCGAAGGCAGCATAAAGACTGCAAGGTGTGAATGGCGGGCCGGCTGTTACCAGCCACTCGCGAGCTTCCAGGTGAACGACGTATCACCCATCCAGAAACGCTCTGCACCGTGCGGGCAATCAGCTACCCGAATACAGTTCCTGATTCAGACGAGCAAGCTGACCGCCTTTCTCCGCTTGCGTGAGTTCCTGACGAACCTGTGCACGCGTCTTCGGCGCGGCGCTGGTCTGGTCTACGAACCATTGCGTCTGCACCACTTGCGTCGCCGCGTTCTTCGCGATGGTGCTAGCCTGGTCGGCCGCCGGATTGGCCGCATGAGCAACGCCGCCGATCGTGAGAGCTGCAAAGGTCAAGGCAATCATGGAAACTTTCATGTCATTCTCCTGGAACGGTTGGATAGTGGCGCCCGCCAATCCACAAGTGTGAGCAGAAGCCAACGGGGGTCTGCTGCGATGCAATTGCTTCAATGAAGCGGCGTTGATACATTGAACCGCGCGGGCGTATCTGGCATGTGTCGGGAAACGGGCGATTTGCAATGTTGTGTATCGCCCGTCAGCGCGGATACATTCCGATACGAAGCGGTTCCTAGCCCTTTTGCGCAAGCAAGGTCTGAATTTCCGCTTCGGTCTTCGCGTAGTCGCCTTCGCCGAAATGCGTGTAGACGATCTTCCCTGTCTTGTCGATCAGATAGAAGGCCGGCCAGTACTCGTTGCCATAGGCCCGCCACGTGGCGTAGCTGTTGTCCTGCGCCACCGGGTACGTGATGCCGAAGCGCTTGACGGCGGTCTTGACGTTGCCGGTGTCGCGCTCGAACGGGTATTCAGGCGTGTGCACGCCGATCACCGTCAGTCCCTGGTCCTTGTACTTCTCGTTCCAGCTCTTCACGTAAGGCAGCGTGTTGATACAGTTGATGCAGGTATAAGTCCAGAAGTCGACCAGCACCACCTTGCCGCGCAGCTGCTGCAGGGTCAGCGGATCGCTGTTGATCCAGTTCGAAATGCCGGTGAGCTCGGGGGCTGACGTGTTGTTGAGCGGGCGGTCAACGGTGGCGGCGCCACCCGACATGGCGGCCGCGATGCCGGTTGCCGCAGCCGCGGCAACGAGGGTTGCGCCGGCGAGGACTTTGAGTTTCAGGTTGGAGAGCATGTCAGACTCCTTTGTGTGAGAGCGGGGAAACGGCGGTTCGGGCGTATGCCGCGAATGACCGTATTGGAGCGTCCCCAGGTATCTGGCTTGTGTCGGCTACACTGCGCGGGTGCAATGTTGTGTATCTGTACAAGCTCCAGATACACTGCGACACAATTCACCGTGCGAGCCGCGCTATAAAGCAGGCATTGCCAAACACGGAGAACTCCATGAGCGCCGACTTGCTGCAAGGTTCCTGCCACTGCGGGGCCGTCAAATTCGAACTTCGCGCCGCGATCACACCGGCCCAGCGCTGCAACTGCAGCCTCTGCCGGCGTAAAGGGGCGTTGATGACGCCGCTCATTCCCGCCAGCCAGCTGACGATTCTCAGCGGCGAAGACGCGCTGACGCTTTATCAGTTCAATACGAAGGTAGCCCGGCACTACTTCTGCAAGCATTGCGGCGTTTATCCGTTTCATCGGCCGCGTAAAGACCCGCAGCAGTGGCGCGTCAACATCGGTTGTCTGGAGGGTGTCGACCCGTATAGTCTGGAAGCGGGAGTGGCCGACGGTGCCAGCCTGTCCGTGGTGGAGGACGCATGAAACGCCTGCTGGCTATTCTCGTCTTCGTAACCGGCGGATTCGCCGCCGAACTCGCGCATCCGGTGCACTGTTCGCTGATTTCGTCGAGCCGGGCGGAGCTCAAACGCCGAAAGAAATGAGACCTTGATGGAAACCACTGACCACGTACTGATCGTCGACGACGATCGCGGCATTCGCGAACTGCTCGCCGGCTATCTCGAGAAGAACGGCATGCGCGTGACGCTTGCCGCCAATGGGCGGCAGATGCGTGCCGCGCTGGAGCAGGGCGCGCCCGATCTGATCGTGCTGGACCTGATGATGCCGGGCGAGGACGGTCTGGTGCTGTGCCGCGAATTGCGCGCCAGCAAGTTCCACGCGGTGCCGGTGTTGATGCTGACTGCGCGTGACGAGGAAGCCGACCGGATCGTCGGTCTGGAGATGGGCGCCGACGACTACCTGACCAAACCCTTCGCCGTGCGCGAACTGCTCGCGCGCATTCGCTCCGTGCTGCGCCGCACCCGCATGCTGCCGCCCGGCATGGAGGTGACGGAAACGGCGCCGATGCTCGTGTTCGGCGACTGGCGCCTCGACACCACCGCGCGCCATCTGCTCGACGCCGAAGGCACCATGGTCGCGTTGAGCGGCGCCGAATACCGCTTGCTGCGCGTGTTTCTCGATCATCCGCAGCGGGTGCTGACGCGCGATCAGCTCCTCAACCTCACGCAGGGCCGCCAGGCCGACCAGTTCGACCGCTCGATCGACCTGCTGGTGAGCCGTCTGCGCCAGCGTCTGCGCGACGAAGCGCGTGAGCCGCGTTACATCAAGACCCTGCGCAGCGAGGGTTATGTGTTCTCCGCGGCGGTGACCGCCATCGGGGAGCCAGAATGAAGGCGTGGTCGTGGCTGCATTGGCCGCGCACGCTTTTCGCGCGGCTCGCGCTGATCCTGTTCGTCAGTCTTGCGCTGGCGCAGATGCTGTCGTTCTGGCTCACCATGACCGAGCGCGACCAGAGCATGACCAACGTGATGATGGGGTACGTCGGGCGCGAAGTGACCAGTTCGGTGGCATTGCTCGATCATTTGCCCGCCGGCGAGCGCGCTCAATGGTTGCCGCGGCTCGCGCGGCGCAGCTACGAGTTCACCCTCGGGCCGGGTGTGACGGGCGGACCCGTCGACGCAGAGTTGTCCACGCGCTTCGCGCGATCCATCGAGAACAGTATCGGCACCCATTATCCGCTGACGGTGAACGCCGTCCCCGGCGACCGGGAGCGCCTTCAGGTGCATCTGAAACTGACCGACGGCACGCCGCTCACGATCGACATGCGGCCGATGCAAGGCGCGCCGCTGTCCGGCTGGCTGCCGCTCGTGCTCATCGTGCAACTGGCGGTGCTCGCCGCGTGCTGCTGGCTGGCGGTGCGGCTCGCCACGCGGCCGCTGCATCAGCTCGCGCTCGCCGCGGATACGCTCGGGCCCGATCTGAAGGCGTCCCGCTTGCCGGAAGACGGCCCGTCGGAGGTCTCGCGCGCCGCGCGCGCCTTCAACGCAATGCAGGACCGGATCGCGACGTACATGACCGAGCGCATGCAGATTCTCGCGGCGATCTCGCACGATCTGCAGACGCCGATCACGCGGATGCGCTTGCGCGTCGACGTGATGGACGACGACGAGCAGGGCGCGAAGCTGCGCCAGGATCTGCAGGAAATGGAGAGTCTGGTGAAGGAGGGTGTGACGTACGCGCGTACGCTCCACGGCGGGACCGAAGTGCCGGTCCGCGTCGATCCGGACGCTCTGCTCGACAGCCTGGTCTGCGATTATGTCGACGCCGGCCAGCCCGTCAGTTTGCAGGGGCAGCTCGGCGTGTCGCTGGTGACGCGTCCGCAGGCGCTGCGCCGCATACTCGGCAATCTGGTCGACAACGCGCTGAAGTACGGCGGCTCGGCGGAGATCACGGCGAGCATGCTCGACGACGACCGCACGCTGATCGCGGTGCTCGACCGCGGCCCCGGCATACCGGCGGAATCGCTGGAGGCGGTGTTCGAACCGTTCGTCCGGCTCGAAGAGTCGCGCAATCGCGATACGGGCGGCACCGGGCTGGGTCTTGCCATCGCGCGTCAGCTTGCCATTGCGCTGGACGCGACGCTCACGCTGCACAACCGGCCCGGCGGCGGTCTGGAAGCCCGGTTGACGTTGGGAAACCGCCGCCGGGCCTAGCCTCACGTCGCCGGTTTTACGTCGCCAGCCTCACGTACCCAGCGCGAGATACTGATGCAGCGATTGAATCGAGGCGGCGCCTTCTCCGACGGCGGCCGCCACGCGCTTCACCGAGCCGCTGCGCACGTCGCCCACCGCGAAGATGCCGGGGCGGCTCGTTTCCAGAAAGTGCGCCGGGCGATCCGACGTCCATTGGTGGGCCGCATCGGGGCCGGTGAGAACAAAGCCGTGCTTGTCGAGCGCCACGCAGTCGCCAAGCCAGGCGGTATTCGGTTGCGCGCCGAGAAACAGGAAGACATGGCGGATCGGTTTCTCTTCGATGGTGCCCTGACTGTCCCACTTGATCGATTCGAGGTGCTCCTCGCCCTGCAACTCGACGATCTGTGTTTTCCGATGAACCGTGACGTTCGCCGCCGCTTCGATTCGTCGGATCAGATAACTCGACATGCTCGAGTTGAGTCCCTCGCCGCGAATCACGATGTGCACGTGCCGCGCGAAGCCCGACAGGAACACCGCGGCCTGCCCGGCTGAATTGCCTCCACCGACGATAACCAGTTCCTGGTTGGTGCAGAACCCGGCTTCCATGAACGTTGCGCTGTAGTAAATGCCGCGTCCCTGGAATTCTTCGAGACGCGCCAGATCCGGCTTGCGATAACGCGCGCCGGTCGCGATCACGACCGCGCGGGCATACACGTGCTCGTCGTAATTCAGGCGAAGATGGAAGGGCGGCGCGTTCGTGCAGTCAATGCCGAGCACTTCGATCGGAACGCCGACTTCTGCGCCGAATTTGCGGCACTGGGACAGGCCGCGGCCGGCCAGCGCTTGCCCCGAGATGCCGGTCGGAAACCCGAAGTAATTTTCAATCTTCGAACTGGTGCCGGCCTGGCCACCCGGCGCCTTGGTGTCGAGCACCGCGACCCGCAATCCTTCAGACGCGGCATAAACCGCCGCGGCAAGCCCGGCCGGTCCCGCGCCGACCACGACCAGGTCGAAGTGCTCGCCATTCAGGCGGTCGGGGCTCAGGCCGATCGCATCCGCCACGGCCCGGTTGGTGGGCTGCTTCAGCACCTGGCCTTGCAACGTGATGACCACCGGCATGTCGGCTTCCGTTGCACCATGACGCTCGAGCAGCGCTTTGGCTTCCTCGTGCTCGACGATGTCGAAGTAGGCGGAAGGCTGCGCGTTGCGGCTCAAGAAATGCCGCAGGACGAACGTGGGCCACGAAGCCGAACTGCCGATCACCACTACGCCGCTCTGCTGATCCTGAATGAAGGCGACGCGCCGCAGGATATAGGCGCGCATGATCGTTTCGCTGAGTTCCGCTTCAGCGGTGACGAGCGCGCGCAGCGATTCCTCGTCGATCACGATCACTTCACAGTCCGAGGTGGCGTGCGCCGTGGTGACCGCGCCGCGGCCCGCGAGCGTGCCGACCTCGCCCGTGAAGCTTCCGGGGCCATGCACGCCGAGCTTGCGATGCTTGTCGCCGGCGCCTCGCGACGATTCGATGGTGCCGGTGACGATCGCGAACATTGGAATGTGCCGGTCGCCTTCGGCGAACAGGATGTCGCCCGCGTGCAGGCGGCGCCGTTCGCCGTAACGTTCCAGCACCGCGAATTGCCTGTCATCGAGCGTGGGGAAAATCTGATGATGGCGGCTGCCGCCGACCACCAGGTCTTCGGGCCGGCTTGACGATATTTTGCTCATGGGGTGTTCCGAAGGAGGGCGCGGATTGCGACTTGGCGGAGCTCGCTGCCGGATGCTGCCGCGGCGCGAACCTTATGGTTGAGTGTCAAAGACGGCAAAGCGTCATATCCGCAGAGATTGTGCGCCAGAGTTCCGTCGCCGGTAAAGTGCGAAAGCACGGAGGGACAGCGTGTATTCCATTCGCATACGGTTGCGACTCACGAAGATTTCTTCACACTAATCACCGGCTTTTCACATCTCACGATGTACATTGTCGAACAATGTCAGTTTGGAGAGCATCACTCATGGTCAAGCGCCGTACCTTCGCCGCGTTTCTTTGCGCGGTCATCGCCCTGTTTTCGCAGGTCTGTCACGCGCAATACACCACCGACTGGCTGGGCAACACGTACGGAACAATCGCCACCCACGTCGGCAACACCGCGCGCTCCATGTGGGTCGCACCCGAAGGCGTCATCTACACGGCTTCGCTGTGGGACGAGAACGAGGGCGGCGTCGCGATCTACCAGAACGGCCAGAGCCTCGGGTCAATCGGCACGCATGCGGATTTCCAGGGCAGTGCGATTACCGGCAATGCCACGTCGATCTTCGCGGCCTTGCAGTACAACCGCTCGTTCGGCAGCGGCTCGGTCGGGCGCTACAACCGCGCCACCCAGACACGCGATCTGATCATTCCTGTCAGCACGTGGACGGCGGTACAGCATGCCGACGTCATCACCGGTCTCGCGACGGCGGGCTCGCTCCTGTATGCGAGCGACTTCTTCGGCAATCGCGTGCGGGTCTACACGACCGACGGCGTCTGGCAGCAGGACATCCAGGTGACGGGCCCCGGCGCGCTGGCGCTGGATAGCGCGGGCAATCTGTGGGTCGCGCAGCAGAGCGCGGGGACAATCGTCGAATTCAGTCCGGGCGGGGCACTGCTGAACACGATTCAGATGCCCGCTGCATCGCGGCCATCGTCGCTCTATTTCGATGCCGCGTCCGGGCAGCTCATGGTCGGCGATCAGGGCCCCGACATGAACATCAAGCGCTACAGCATCGCGGGCACGCCCACACTCGTCAGCACGTTCGGCATTCAGGGCGGCTATCTGGACACCACGACCGGCATCAAGGGGCAGGTGGGCGCCAAGCGTTTCACGCGCGTGGTCGGTATCGGCAGGGACGCCGCCGGCACCCTGTATGTGCTCAACAATCCGTGGGGCGGCGGCTGGGACCTCGGGCGCAACGGCGCGACCGACCTACACGCCTACGACAGCAACGGCAATCCGCAGTGGAAGCTTCAGTCGCTCAACTTCGAGGCGGTCGCCGCGCCCGATCCGCTAACCGACGCCACCTTGTTCTATAGCGGCACCCACATCTACACCGGCACGGCGGGCGGCACCTTCGTCGCGAACACGGTCGATCCATTTACGTATCCGTCCGATCCGCGCCTGAACATGAGCGACACGCAGCGCGACGAGCACTTCGGCCAGCTGGTTACCGTGGGCGGGAACCGGATACTCGTGGCGTCCGGACAGAACCCCGGCATTTTTTACTTTTTCCATTTCAATCCGGCGAGCGGCTATATCGCGATCCCGGACGCATCGATTCCGGGGCCGGCGTTCAATACGACCCGTCAGGTGACGGGCGGGTTTTGCATCGATAGCCGAGGGGACGTGTGGGCCGGTCTGGATCGCACGAACCACATTTACCACTACCCGATGACCGGCTTCGACGGCACCGGAAAACCCACATGGGGGCCGGCGGTCACGATCTCCATTCCGCAGACCATCCGGCCGCTCACGCGCATCATCTACCTGCCGGAGAGCGACACGATGATCCTCGCGCAGGGTATTGCCGGCAGCTGGGACTGGACGGCCATGCAGTCGCGCATCGAGGTGTACCACGGCTGGAGCGCGGGCAACACCACGCGGCCCAATCCGGTGATCAATCTCACCAGCGCCAATCCCAAGTCGATCACGGCGGCGGGCAATTATCTGTTCGTCGGCTACGTGCATACGGTGCCCAACATCGACGCGTTTAATCTGACCACCGGCCAGCTCGACAACACGCTGATCAACTCGAATCCGGGGGCCGTGGATGTCGGCAACGACGTCGATTCAATGTACGGTCTGCGGGCGTATCTCCGGGCGGCGGGCGAGTACGTGATCACGAAAGACAATTACAACGGCTCCAGCATCGTCGTGTACCGCTGGACGCCCTGACCCCGCGCGCCGGGTCATTGCGTGACACCCTATCGGATAAGATACGGCCCGCGCTGCATTTTTCCGAACAGAAGGAGTGTTTTTCAATGATTCAACCGGGCAACGTATTCAAAGAGAACCTCGCGCAATTGCCGGGCATCGACGGCATTGCGCGTATCGATCTGGCCGACGGCAAGGGCGCCGTGGTGGCCAGCATCGAGAACAAGCCGGGCAAGCAGGGTTCGCTCGCGGTGTACAACTATTTGCGGCAGACCTTCGGCACGCTCGACGCCAAGGCGGCCGAGCATGGCCTCGCAGTGTTCGCCGAGCACACGGCCGACGCGCGCAATCGTCCGGGGGCGCACCCGAACGTCGACATCCTGCTGGCGATTGCCGCCGGCGGCGCAGCGCTGCGGATCGACGTGATCGCCGCGGCCTGACGGGGAGCGGTGCCAGACGCGCCTGCGCCGCGGCACGAAGCCAGGCGGGCCGCTTTGGCACCGGCGCGGGCGATTCGCTCCGTGTTTATCCCGACCGCTCCACGCCAATCGGTGCTTGCGCGCCGGACAGCAGGCTGCGAAGATTCTCTGAATACAAGCTGGTCATCTCGGGGAATCCCATGTTCGCGTCGAGTCCGCTACCTGCCTTGCTGCACTACGCAAGTCTCTGGCTGAGCGCCTACGCGTTCGGCCTGGCGATTATCGGCGTGGGCATGGCGCTGGAGCGGCGCTGGCCCGCCGCCTTGCTGCAATCGCGCGCCGGACAGCGTTTCAACGTGGCTTACACGGGCCTGTATCTGGTGATCGTGGTGGCGGTGAAGCCGTTGACCGCGGCGGTGAGCGTCGCGATCGTGAATGCGCTCGGCGGCGGTCTTGTCGCGCTGAACTCGCATGGGGTGGCCGCCGTGGCGTCGTTCGTGATCGTGCTGCTGACTTTCGACGTGCTGGAATACGCATTCCACCGTTTGCAGCACACGTGGCCCGTGCTCTGGAAGCTGCATTCTCTGCACCATAGCGCCGTCGAGTTCAACGTCACGGTGACGTGGCGGCATCACTGGGTTGAAGTGCTGATCAAGGGCTGTCTGCTCTATCCGCTGGTGGGCGTACTCTTCAAGGTCGACCCGTGGATCGTTGCCGCGACTTCCGTCGTGTTCACGGTGGGCAATTACTTCGCGCATCTGAATTTGCGCGTGGACCTCGGCCGTTACATTACGTGGGTCAACAATCCGCAGTATCACCGCTTGCATCACTCGAACCGCGCCGAGCACTTCGATCACAACTTCACGCAACTGCTGCCGCTGTGGGATCACCTGTTCGATACGCAATGGGTGCCGGCCAAACACGAATGGCCGGACACCGGTCTCGACGACGGTGCGCAACCGCGCTCGCTGCTGGAGGCGTTCTGCTGGCCGCTGCGCCTGCATGCCGAACGCGGCGCGGCGTTGTGCGGCAAACGCATCTCCAAGTGAGCACAGCGTGGAGCCGACGACATCCTTGCAAGACTCGCCAGCCGCTGTGAGTACGCATGACGCTCCGACAGCGGGCGCCGTGTCCGCCGAGCCGAATAGCGCCGGCGAGCTGCGTCAGGCGTTGGTGGAGGTGGCTGCACGTGTGTGCGCCGCGGCCATGCTGAGCCTGTTCGCGTATGCCGCGCTCATGCAGTGGCGCGCGGCGCCGACGCGTATCACGCTCCTGTTGCTGGTGGTGACCGAGTCTTTCGCGGTGGGCTTGTCGCTGTTTGCCCGCGTGCCGGTGAAACGCGACTGGCGGCCAGTCGCCTTCCTCTGTTCGATGGGTGGCACGTACTACTTTCTGGCCGTGCGTCTCGCACCGGGCGTGCAGCTTATCCCGGAGACGGTGGGCGCCGGGCTGCAGCTGCTGGGCATTTGCTGGCAGATGTTCGCCAAGGTGTCGCTGCGCCGCTCGTTCGGCATCTTGCCGGCCAATCGCGGCGTCGTATCGCGCGGCGCCTATCGCTTCGTACGGCATCCGATGTATCTCGGTTACTTCGTCACCAACATCGGTTTTCTGCTGGTCAACTTCGGTTGGCAAAACATGCTGGTGTACGGTTGCCAGTTCGCGTTGCAGGTCGTGCGCATTCTTCGCGAGGAACGGCTCCTCTCGGCGGACCCGGAGTATCGGAGCTACCTGCGCCGCGTGCGTTACCGTGTGATTCCGGGCGTGTTCTAGGCGTGCTTTGGGTATGTTCTAGGCAAGCCGCGCGCTGCGCACCGCCTTGCCGCCGAGCAGGCAGACGGTGAGCGTCGCCATCACGAGCACGCTCAAGGCGAGACGCAAACCGAGCAGACCGGCGCCGAGACCGATCAGCGGCGGCCCGACCAGAAAGCCGGCATAGCCGGCGGTGGCCGCCATCGAGACGCCCGTGGCCGGCGTGACGGTCGAGCGGCCCGCGGCGCTGAAAATCACCGGCACGATATTCGCGAGGCCAACTCCCACCATCGCGAAGCCCACGCAAGCGGTGAGCACCGTCGGCAGGCTCAGCACCAGCGCGAGCCCCGCTACCGCGATCAGACCGCCCAGCGCGACAACCTTGCTCGATCCGAAACGCCGCACCGAGACGTCGCCGACGATGCGGCACGCCGCCATGGAAAAGGCAAACGCGGAATAGCCGATTGCGGCGACGCTGGCTTCCTGGTTCAATGCCGAACGCAGGTATACGGCGCTCCAGTCGGCGATTGCGCCTTCCACCAGCATGCACAGGAAGGCGAGCAGCGCGAGTTTCATCACGCCGGCCGTGGGCCAGGCTAGTCCGCTGGAAGTGGCGGCCGCTCGCGGACCGAGGTCGCGCAACGCGAGTGTCGCGGCGGCAATAATCAGGATGCCGATGAATATATCGGGAATCAGCAGACCGTTTGTCACGCCGGTGCCGCTCTTCTGCAACATCGCCCCGATCGCGGCGCCGAGCAGGCCGCCCGCGCTCCAGGCTGCATGAAACGACGACATGATCGGCGCGTGCCACTGTATTTCGATCGAGCTGGCGTGGCCATTCATGGAGACGTCGAGCGCGCCGTTGGCCGCGCCGAGCAGGAGCAGCACGATGCACAACACCGCCATGTTGGGCGCGAACGCGGGCAACGGCAGCACGATGACGAACGCCGCGCCGAGCAGCGCGGTGGCGCGGCCACTGCCCAGGCGTGGCGCCAGTTGCCCGGCCAGCGGCATCGCAACAATAGCGCCGAGGGCAAAGGCGAACAGCGCGAGGCCGAGGGCGGTGTCGCTGAGCGAGAGGCTTTCCTTGATGCGCGGGATTTCGACGGCCCAGGCGCCGATGCCGAAGCCATTGGCGAGAAACACGCCGACGGTCGCCGCCCGTTCCTTGCGCGGCTTGATGGGCGAGGCGGCGAGCGATGTCATGGGCGCGCCGCCATCACGTTGTCGCAGACCGCTTCGAGGCTGGCGAGCCGCGCGGCCGGCACATCGGCTTCGACGAACAGATGGTCCACGGCGTTAGCCGGTGCGACCGAGAACGGCGCGGCCGTCATCAGCTTTTCGGAGGTGAGGGCGATGGCGATCTGACCACTTGCTTTGACCATCGCGCGTTTGAGTTCGGCGTCTTCAGGTTCGAAGGCGGCGACCCCTTCGTCGGGATCGAACGCGCATGCCCCGAGGAAACAGAGGTCGGCGCGGATCTGCTGGATCTGCAGCAAGGCGGTTGCGCCGAGCGAGCCGGCCGCGCCGGCGGCAATTCGCCCGCCAACCAGAATCACCTCGAAACCTGGGCGGTTCAGCAAACGCAGGCAAGTCTCGGGCGAATTCGTCACGATTGTCAGATCCGCGTTGTCGGGCAGCGCCTCGGCAATCGCGGCGTTGGTCGAGCCGGCATCGAGCAGGATGATCTGCTTCGGACGGACGATCGACACCGCGGCGGCCGCGAGGCGTGCCTTGCGATCCACGGCTTCGCCCATGCGCACGGCGGCGGGCTTGCCGGCCGGAGAAAGCAGCAGGGCGCCACCGTAGACGCGCTTGCAATGGCCTTGGTCGGCCAGGTCGCGCAAGTGGCGGCGGATGGTGTGTTCGGAGGTTTGCAGTTCCGTGGCGAGGGTGGCTGCGAGCACGCGCCCGTGTGTGCGCAGCCGCTCCAGGATGAGTTGTTCGCGCTGCTCGGGGAGCAGTCCTTCCACGGCTTCTTGGCGGGTGCGCTGCATTTGTATGCCTTGCTCGGTAATGAAACGATCATAAACGAGCAAAATGTAGCGTAAACGATCTGATGTGGCAATGGGTTTGTGCAAGGGAGTAGCACGGACATTAGCCCGATCCCGACCTGGCGCTACCGGTAGTTGTCAGGCGCCCGGCACCTGCACCACGGAGAGCCGGGCTGCCTGGAAGGGTAGAAAATGAGCCTCAAAGACCTGATGCTCGAATTGAATCCGGAGAAAAGTAACCTTCGTTGAATTCCGGGTCACTGTTCAGACGCACCATCTTCCCCTCGTTCGTCATTCGATCGGCCATATACGCCGAAGAAACAAGATCCTGATAGAACACGGTTGCTGGATAGAATCGCTGCGCGTCGTACGCGTAGAACGTCGTTTGCATGTTGGTTCGCCACAACTGGCCATGGGCGTCGTAATTATCGGCCAGCAACGCCATCCAGGTGTCCTCATCAAGATAGATCACCCGCTTGGCGTACTCATGGCGAAAACCTGGTTTCAACGTAGCCTCGAGCACCCAAACCCGGTGCAACTCGTAGCGGACAAAGTCTGGATTGGGATGGCCTTTCGTCAGCAGCGACGCATATTTGATCGAAGAATCGTTCAGCTTGTAATTGTCGTAGGGGACATAGATCTCTTTCTTCCCGAGAATTTTCCAGTCGTAACGCTCACCGGAACCATTGAACAGGCGGTCGTCGTCAACCGTTCTGAATCCGCCTGGCCCCTGAGGCTGATCGAATCCATATTCGGGAGACTGACGGACACGCCGCGTACCGGGGTTGTAAACCCATGTTTTGGTGAGGTCGGATCCTTCGTGGTTCCAGTAGGTCTGCGAGACAATGAGGCTGCCACGATCGCTAAGCGGCAGATCCGTTCCCACACGAGCGAACGTCCTGTCGATAAATGGTTGGCCGGGATCAAACTTTGGGCCGTTCATCGGCGACCAGATGTCGTATTTCCACTTTCCCCAAGCAATATTGCCGGTCGGATAGACAACCGCCTGATCGTATACCGCAGCCTCGGTGCAGATCGCCGATGAGAAACGCAAATTCCACATCAACTCCTGTCCGCTATGAGGAACGGGGAAAGGCGCCTGCGGTGGATAACTCTTGAGGCCGTTGCCGTCCGCGGTCATCTGCACATTTTGTGCGTACGTTCTGATATTTTTGTATGCAGCTTCGTCATAGCGAAAATTTCGGTGACTCGGATAGACGATCATCTTGAACGTCGACGGAGATTGCTTGAATAGTGCCTTCTGCCCGTCAGTCAGGTTCGCCTGGTATTCGGACATGTTTTGCGCAGTGATGACAAAGCGCGGTTGTTCGCCCGAGTACGGATCAGGATATCGATCCCCCTCCTTGTATGCGACGCCCGGCGGCAAGCCCAACCACTTTCCGGTCCATGCTGGAATGGTTCCATCCTTGTTGCCCGCGCGCTCCGCTCCCATCGGCGTGAGCGAGCTACCCAACTGGTTGACCTCCTCCGAGCTCATGGAGGCCACCGCTGAAGTGCTTGCAAATATCATTGCCGCGTTAATACTAAGCAATCCGAATGTTACTGCACGGGAAGGTGTCACTTTGTCTCACTCCATATTGATGAATAATTTTTTGGCTGATTCTCGGCGTAACTGAAATCAGCCTCCGCGCTTTCAGGTCAGGTCGTCAGAGATTTGCAAAACGAGCTTCGCGCGGTGCTTGCCGTTCTGAACCATGCTATGAGCGTGTGCCACTTCGTCGATAGGCAACGATTCGATGCGCGGGGGATGGACCTGGCCGCCAGCGAGCAGATTCGCAACCTGGCCTAGTTGCTGGCCACTTGGCATCTTGCTGAAAGCCAACCTGGTCCGAAGACCCCGCCGTGCTGCTTCCTCTGGGTCCGGCCCGGTGTCGCCTTGCATCAAGGTGAGGATACTGACCAGGGTGCCGCCCGGTCGCAGCATGTCGAGCCCGGCAGGCAGCGTGGCGCAGCCGACCGTGTCCAGGATCAGGTCAACCCCTGCCGGCGACCATTCATGAACGGCAGCCGGGATGTCCCGGGTTCGATAGTCGATGTTGCATTCGGATCCGAGCGTCGTGACATAGTCGAAATTGTAGTCACCGCAAGTGACCGCGACGTGGGCGCCGGCGTGCCTGGCAAACTGGATGGCGAATGCGCCAACGGCTCCCGCCCCGCCGTGGATCAGCACGCGCTGACCGGGCTGGAGCTCGCCATCGTCAAAGAGCCCCGTCCATGCGGCCAAAGCGGGGGTCGGCACGGCAGCGGCCTGCGCGAAGCTGAGGTTCTCGGGCATGCGCACCACTGACGCCTGCGAAACCGTGACGAATTCCGCGTAGGCCCCCCATTTGCCGGCCCCAACATCACTCTGCGCAAAAACCCGCATGCCCTTCTCGAAGCCAACCACGTCCGGCCCGATATCGACCACGGTTCCGGAAAGATCAAACCCGAGGACAAAGGGAAACGTATAGTTGATAAACGATTTCAGATAACCTTCCCGGCACTTCCAGTCCGCGGGATTCACGCCTGCATACGCGACCTTGATCAGAATCTCGCCGGGACCGGCTTCGGGTCTCCGAACACTGGCGATCTTCATGACCTCCGGTCCGCCAACGCGATCCAGTACGACCGCGCGCATTGCAGCACCTTCTGCAGGTTCCATTTCGTCTCCGTGGAGCGTCGCTCGCAATCAGGCGGGAGCATTCCCATGCATGCCCTTTGCGAGGATGCTCATGCTCTGTTCAAAAGTGACAGGCCGACGCCTGAGGACTATCATCGCCGTGCCCGCAAGCCTGCAAGAATCGCTAACAGGGACATGACCTGGCAGACGGGCTTGCAGCGCGATGTCATTATCGAGTGGGTACGGAAGCGCAACGCTTACCGTTTCGATCATCAACCGCTACGACCTCGCTCAAAAGGAGATTTGCGTGGCAACTTCGCGCAAGCGGCACACGGCGCGCGTGCCGCAGGGCCTGGGCTCGCGTTTGCTGGACGAACTGAGCCGCCATGGCGGCACGAACGCCGCAAGCACGCTGCCGGTTTTACCCGATGCTGCCGACCCTCTTTCGGCAGATCATTTCGTCGAGATGTATCGCGCGGCTATCGAGCAGCTTGAGGCACAAGTCGCGCAAGGTGACGGCCATCCTCCGATGCGCAAGACTGAGGTCGACCTCATGTGCCGGTGCCTGCTCAGCTGCCGTTCGCTTGATGAAGCCATACACTGCGCGATCGACTTCTGCGCCATGCTGCATCCGCGGGCTGGCGCGTTGAGTTTGAAGGCGACCCAGCTGAGCGCAACGTTCTGCATGGACTCGTTGCGTCAACGGCAAAGTTCTGCGGCATGCCTGGTTGACCTGACGGGCTTGCTGTTCTATCTCCAGCTCTTCAGCTGGTTAATCGGGCAACCGTTGAAACCGGACAAGGTCTTTCTCGCACATCCGCTGCGCGAAGATGCCTCCCCCTTCCTCGGTCTGTTCGGGGCGCCGGTCGCTGTTGGTGAGCCGACCTATGGGTTCACATTCGACGCCGGTTTGCTGACGCGGCCCGTGCTGCGTCAGCCGGCAGAGCTCGCCCCATTCCTGATGGACGTGCCGTATCGGCTGACCGGAACGCTTCCGGATGCGTTGTCAGTTTCCCAGCAGGTATACGGCTTCCTCGATGCCGCACTGGCGCGGGAAGTTCCTCTTCCCACCTTGAGCGAAATCGCTACATCCCTCGCTATTAGCGAGCCGACACTCCGACGGCGCCTGGCCGCTCAAAACACCGGCTACCAGGCGTTGCGTGAACAATGCCTGCGAGAGTTCGCCGTGCGCTGTCTGCACGCCACTAACTGGTCGATGAGCCGCATCGCAGGCCATCTGGGCTTCAGCGACGAAGCCTCCTTTCGGCGCGCCTTCGTTCGTTGGACCGGGCAGGCGCCCAGCCATTTTCGCCGTCGCCAGTAGCGGGCTGGAAGGCTCAGGGCGCCCGCGTCAAACTCGGCTTGCCGCGTCGCCTTCACGCAAAGCCCGTTGTGATCGCCACGGTAGTGTTTTCCGATCGATGGGGTAAGGGTCGCGCTCAATGACCCACCACATAATGGATTCACTCGCTTGCGCTTCCGTGCAAAAACGGGACGATCGGGTCTTTCCCGCAACACTCAGACCTAGCCAGGCGCAGTTGCCCGCCGCGGGTCCCTGCCGCCCAGGCGAACACACTCACGCAAACGGAACATACGAACCATGACGATCGGCAGACCGCCGCTGCAGCGCCTTAGCGCTTGCCTGCACGCCACTGCGCATCAAGGAGGCAACCGATGATCCACGTGCTGGACGAAATCCTGGTGAATGCCGAGCACCTACCCGCCGTGCTCACCCTTTTGCAGGAGCGCGACCTTGGTGACAGTTCGGCACGGGGGCTCGCGCTGCTCAATCGCTGGGTATCGCCGCCCGTGGCCATCCCAGGCGAATCCAATACGTTATGGCTACTGTGGCAGCTCCCGGACGTATTCGCGTACTACGGCATGCGCGCCGCCGCCGGGTTGGCAGTGATCGAATTCTGGTCCGCGGTGGATCAACTCGCGCATCGTCGCCGTCGCCATGTTCTGACCGATGCCGATCAGCCTCTGCCTGAACCCTTGGAGTGTCGTGATGCGGTTTGAAACAGCCCAGCTCTATCTCGAGCATGACGCTTGCCCCGATACGCTGGAGCGCGAACTGGCCGCATGTGCTCACTCGCTACCCGGTCTGCGCCGGATTGTCTCTGGTCGAAACATGGAGGGTTGCTGGGGGGCCGGCGACTATACCGTCGATCTGCACTTCGAGGACGGTGCCGATGATGCGACGGCCGCCGCTTGCCTTGCACGGTTGCCGGGCGTGTCGCGGGCGGATCATCTTGTGTATCGGCCACTAGACGGTGGCCAGCGGGCGGCTGGCTTGCAAAACGGTGTCTGGCGCACGTTGCTATTGCGCGTAAGACCAGAGGGATGCAGCGAACACGTCGCCGCCCTGGAGCGCGATCTGCTGCGCATGCCGACGTACATGCCGACCATTCGGAACTGGCAACTGAGCCGGGTCACGTCGCCGAGCGCGTGGACCCACGTCTGGCAGCAGGAATTCGCCTGCGTCGAGGACCTTCAGGGGGAGTACCTGACACACCCTTTTCATTGGGGCTGGGTGGACCGCTGGTTCGACCCTGAGTTTCCCGAATGGACAGTGGCGGCCATTTCTCATGCCTTTTGCCCACTGGAATCAAGCATCTTGACACTTCCCGCCATCACGCAATGAACGATATGACCAACAGGCAACAAAAATTGACCGGCAAAGTTGCGCTCATCACCGGCGCAAGCCGAGGCATCGGCCGAGCCATTGCCCAGCGCTTCGCCGCGGAAGGTGCAACGGTGATAGTGAGCGGCCGAAGCCTTGAACACTCCGTCATTCTACCGGGGACACTGGCTGAGACCGTGGCGTTGATCACCCAGGCGGGAGGGCATGCAATCGCACTGGCCGCCGACCTGGAAAAACCAGCGGAGCGCGACACGCTGGTCGCGCGTGCGGCCGCAGCGGCGGGTGGCCTCGACATTCTGGTCAACAACGCCGGCTTCGCCGAATACTGTCCCGTCGAGCCAATGCCAATGGCAATGTTCGACCGTACGCTCGATCACTACCTGCGGATTCCCTTCGCGTTGAGTCAGTCGGCCATCCCGCTGATGCGCGCACGTGGCGCCGGCTGGATCCTGAACCTGGGTTCCGTGACGGCGCTCGCGCCATTGCGTCCCTATTCTGTGTTCGACAGCGCCGGTGGCGTAACGGTATACGCGGCGATCAAGTCGGCGGTTAACCGCCTTACCCAAGGCCTCGCCGCCGAGCTGGAGGGCGACAACATCGCGGTGAATTCCGTGGCACCCAGTACGGCCATTCGCACGCCAGGCGCTGACCAGCATATTCCATCGCAGTATCCGACCGAAGCGGTCGAGTACCTGGCCGAAACGGCGCTTGCGCTTTGTCACCTGCCAGCACGCGAACGGACCGGCCTGGTCGCACACAGTCTGCACTTTCCGCTTGCCTGCGAACTGCCCGTCTATTCGCTTGACGGACGCGAACTGTTGCCTCCGCCGACATTGCCGGACGTGGTCCATCCACACATTGTTCCGTCCGGAGCCTGATCTTGACGACACCCATTCGCTTCGACGGCGGTACCGCCGTGATCACGGGCGCGGCCAGTGGCATTGGCAGCGGCCTTGCTTGCCACGCGGCATCGCTCGGCATGCGTCTGGTGCTGGCCGACGTTGACCGGCCGCGACTCGACGCATTTGCCGCCACGCTGGACGCCGACGTGCTGACCGTCGTCACTGACGTCTGCAACCCTGACGCCGTGGACGCACTGGCAGAACAAACCTGGCAGCGATATGGTCGAGTGGACCTGCTGTTCAACAACGCAGGCGTGATGGCCACCGGCTTCACCTGGGAGCTCTCTTTCGAACAATTCGAACGCAGTTTCGCAGTGAACGTGCACGGCGTGCTAAACGGTATTCGTAGCTTCGTGCCCAGGATGCTGAAAGCGGGTATGCCTGCACATATCGTCAACACGGCGTCGATTGGCGGATTCCTGCCGAGCCCATTGATGGCTCCATACTCTGCCAGCAAGTTCGCGGTCGTGGCGCTGACCGAATCGCTGCACGGTGAACTCAAAATGCTGAACGCGCCGATCGGCGCGTCGTTGCTCGCACCGGGCCCGGTTCAAAGTGGAATTTTCGACGCGCCCCTCGCCGATACGGCGAAGCGCCCTGAAGTCCAGCAGTTCGTCGAGAAGCTGCGCACGATGCTGTCAGAGTACGGACTGGCGCCGGACGAATTCGCTGCACGTGTGTTCGCCGGCATCCGCGAGGGGCGTTACTGGTTGTTGCCTCAGCCGGAAATGGTTGACGAACCGTTACGACAACGCATGGAGGGCATACTCGCACGTCGCGATCCTGAACTGTCTGCGTATTGACGGAGCAACGGCGGCCTGGGGTGCTACGAAGAGCTGGACGTGTCTGGTTAGCACCGGTGTACTGCCGGAGCGAACGAAAGCGGTTCAGGCGGGTTTGTCGAACCGGTCGGGCGTGCTCGCGCCCCACAGCACTTCGAACATACCGCACTGGAACGTATAGAACTCCGCGCTTTGAATGGACAGCGCGTAGTGCTCGGCCCGCGATGAAATGAAGGCCACGGTGTCGTCGTACAGATAGGTCGTGATACCCACTTCGAAATCGGCGGGCGCGAAGCGGAGTTCGCGGAGATCGCGTTTCGACGACCGCCACAGATCACGCGTATCGGCCAGACCCGAGCGGATCACGCGCAGGCTGATACCCGCACGGACGCGTCGCACGACGACATCCCTGATGACCGCGAAGCCAGGCATCTGGAACAGCTCGCTGTTCGACATCACGGCGCGCAACTCCTTGCTCTGACATTCGAGCGTTTCGTTGAGCACGGTCTTGATGCCTTCGATGCCCGAGAAATAGCGCACCTTCGGTTTTCCACCCGCGGAGTTGTGAATCGAGCGCAGGCGCGGGAGCACTTCCTGAACGAGCTGGCGCTGCGCCTCGATGCGCCTGAGCAGCGCAATCGGATCCTGCGGAATCACATAGCTGCGCGCGCCTTTTTGCACGGTCGCGACGAGTCCGTCGCCGAGCAGCCGGTCCAGCACTTCGTATGCATTGGTGCGGCCGATACCCGCCTTCTGGGCGATGGAAGCGACGGTGGCCTCGCCGAGTTCGAGCGAGGCCAGATAGAAGTCGGCCTTGTTTCCGTCGATGCCGGCGGCCTGGAGCATCTCAATAAGGTTCATTTTCGCCAGCCGTTTCCGGGAAGGTGAGGGCCGCTACACGCCGATTCGTTCGCCTGAATAGTACAGTAAAACTCTATAATAATCAAATAGATAAGCTCACTTCAAAATTTTTTGCACGTCTCTTGGCGACGCATGCAGGACGCCCGACTAGCATTCATCTCAGTCAAGTCGTTGACGCCCGGAGTCGATGAACCACATTGACCCGAAGCTGGCGAGCAGCGGACCGGCAGAGCGGCCAGTTCGCACGCCTACATCCTCTGTAATCCTATTGGAGCTAAATCATGGTCGAGTGGAAAGAGACGATTCACGACATCAATTCCCGCATCAAGGAACTGTCCACACGCACGCCGGACACCCTTCGCGGCTTTGCTCTTGTCGCGGGTGCGGGCGCCAGCACCAACCATCTCGGCGCGAAGACGCGTGAGCTCATCGCGCTGGCCGTCGCGGTCACCACGCGCTGCGATGGCTGCATCGCCTTTCATGCAGCCGAGGCCGTCAAGCTCGGCGTGTCGGACGAAGAAATCGCCGAAGCGCTGGGTGTTGCCATCAATCTGAACGCCGGCGCCGCCATCACGTACAGCACGCACGTGCTCGATGCCATCGACACGCTGAAGCAAGCCTGATTGTCCAAACACGCTGAAAGGAATCCATCATGAGTAATCCGAAACTTAAAGTACTGACCCCGCAAAACTCCCAACTGCTTTTCATTGACCAGCAGCCGCAGATGGCATTCGGTGTCCAGTCCATTGACCGGCAGGTGCTGAAGAACAATGTGGTGGGCCTCGCCAAGGCAGCGAAGATTTTCCACATTCCGACCACCATCACGTCGGTCGAATCGCAAAGTTTCTCGGGCTTTACCTACCCCGAACTGCTCGACGTGTTTCCCGGCCAGTCGGTGCTCGAACGCACGTCGATGAACTCCTGGGACGACCAGAAGGTTCGTGACGCGCTGGCTGCGAACGGGCGCAACAAAATCGTGGTTTCCGGCCTGTGGACGGAGGTTTGCAACAACACCTTTGCACTTAGCGCCATGCTGGAAGGCGGCTACGAGATCTACATGGTCGAAGACGCCTCAGGCGGCACGTCGAAGGACGGGCACGACTACGCGATGCAGCGCATGATCCAGGCCGGCGTTGTGCCCGTGACGTGGCAACAGGTGATGCTCGAATGGCAGCGCGACTGGGCGCGTCGCGAGACCTACGACGCCGTCATGAACGTAGTCCGGGAACATTCCGGGGCGTACGGGATGGGCGTGGACTACGCCTACACCATGGTGCACAAAGCGCCACAGCGCGCGGCGGGTCACCACGAGATCGTGCCCGCGATTGCGGCCAGATAAGCGGCCAGATAAGCGGCCAGGTAGCCAGCCGCCCTCCATCTCAGTTGATGTTCCGACGCTGGCCGTGCGGCGCGACGCCGCCGGCCGGCGGGGGTAGTTGCGCTATCTGCTTCAGACAAGCCCGAGCATAAACCCATGAAAGACTATCTGTTTTCACTAGGTGCCGGCGTTCTGGTCGGTGTCATCTACTACCTGATTGGCGTGCGCTCGCCCGCCCCGCCGCTGGTTGCACTGCTCGGCCTGCTCGGCATTCTCGCTGGAGAGCAGTTCGTTCCACTCAGCGAGCACTATTTTTTTTGCGCCATTCGCTCAACGGCGGCACGCGCATCGGATGAAGCAACCACGGTATCAGGCTCATTGCAGCACGGCATTGCTCGCGTCAAGGCCGCCCGCAAGATTGCCACGAACGACGAGACCCGCTCATGAAACCTTCCGCAAAATCCCCCGACCTTGTTCTACACAACGGCCGCTTCACGACGCTGAACCGGGCGAACCCGACAGCGAGCGCGGTCGCGATCAAGGACGGGAAGTTCGTAGCCGTTGGCGACAATGCCGGCATCATGTCGCTGGCAGGTGACGCGACAAGGGTGATGGACCTGAAAGGGCGTTCCGTTTTGCCGGGACTCATCGACAGCCACACACACGTCGTGCGCGGCGGCTTGAACTTCAACATGGAACTGCGGTGGGACGGCGTGCGCTCGCTGGCCGATGCGATGAACATGCTAAGGCGCCAGGTGGCCGTGACGCCACCGCCGCAATGGGTGCGTGTGATCGGTGGCTTCACCGAGCAGCAATTCGTCGAGAAGCGCCTTCCCACCATCGAGGAGCTGAATGCCGTTGCACCTGATACGCCGGTGTTCATCCTGCATCTTTACGACCGGGCGTTGCTGAACGCCGCGGCGCTGCGCGTGGTCGGCTATACGAAAGACACACCGGAGCCGCCGGGTGGACAGATCATGCGCGACGGCGACGGCAACCCGACGGGGCTGCTTCTCGCCAAACCGAATGCGATGATCCTGTACGCGACGCTGGCGAAGGGGCCGAAGCTGCCGTTCGACTATCAGCTCAACTCGACGCGCCATTTCATGCGCGAGCTGAACCGGCTCGGCGTGACGGGTGTGATCGATGCGGGCGGCGGCTTCCAGAACTACCCCGATGATTACGAAGTCATCCAGAAGCTCGCGGACGACGGGCAGATGACAGTGCGCCTCGCGTACAACCTGTTCACGCAGAAGCCGAAGGAGGAGAAACAGGACTTCCTGAACTGGACGAAGACATCGAAGTACAAGCAGGGCGACGACTACTTCCGGCACAACGGCGCAGGCGAGATGCTGGTGTATTCCGCCGCGGATTTCGAGGACTTCCGCGAGCCGCGCCCGGACATGCCGCCTGAGATGGAAGGTGAACTGGAAGAGGTGGTGCGCGTGCTCGCCGAAAACCGCTGGCCGTGGCGCATGCACGCAACCTATGACGAGACCATCAGCCGCGCACTGGATGTCTTCGAAAAGGTCAACCGGGACATACCGCTCGATGGCATTCACTGGTTCTTCGATCATGCCGAGACGATCTCCGAGCGTTCGATGGACCGTATCGCGGCGCTCGGCGGGGGCATAGCGGTGCAACACAGAATGGCCTACCAGGGCGAGTATTTCGTCGAACGTTACGGGGCAGCGGCCGCCGAGGCGACGCCGCCCATCGCGCGGATGCTGGAGAAGGGCGTGCGCACCGCTGCGGGCACGGATGCCACGCGCGTCGCGTCGTACAACCCGTGGGTGTCGCTGGCGTGGCTCGTGACGGGTAAGACGGTCGGCGGCCTGCGCCTCTATCCGCAGCGCAACTGCCTTGACCGCGAGACGGCGCTGCGGATGTGGACCGAGAAGGCCGCCTGGTTCTCCAACGAAGAAGGCAAGAAAGGCCAGATTGCCGTGGGTCAGCTCGCTGACCTGATCGTTCCCGACCGCGACTTTTTCACCTGCGCCGAGGACGAGATTGCAGGCACGGTTACGGATCTAACCATTGTCGGCGGCCGGATCGTGTATGGCGCCGCAGCGTTCGCTCATCTCGACGACAACGCGCCGCCTCCGGCGATGCCCGACTGGTCGCCTGTGCGTCGCTTCGGCGGCTTCGGTGCGTGGAAGGATTCGAAGGGCGAGGGAGAAGCTTCGTTGCAGCAGATGGCGGCGGCGTCCTGCGGCTGTGCGAATGGTTGCGCCGTGCATGGCCATGACCACGCACGCGCCTGGTCGGGCAACGCGCCGGCGTCGGACCTGCGTTCGTTCTGGGGCGCGCTCGGCTGCGCCTGCTGGGCGGTCTGACATGGGCACATACGCACAAGGGAATCCGCACTGGGTCGCCGCGCTGCTCGCGCAGCGCTGGTTGCCTCCGGTGGCACGCGCGGCGCTCGTCATGACGATACGCGTTGCCGGCATCGAACGTTCTTCCGGTCATGCTGGTTTTCAGTAAATCCTCAAAGGAACTTCAGTACCATGCTTAACCTTCGTTCCCTGGCAGCGACGGCACTTGCCGTCATTTGTATCGCTGCATCGCCGGTTGTGTCGGCCACACCGCCGAGAATTTCACAGCCCATTGCGCAACCGCAACTCGCGGTGGGGCCGCAATACGACACCACGCACGTCTATGTCGCGCCGGAAGACTTCGACAAGTTCGCCGACAGTTTCGTCGCGACCTTCGGCGGTCACAAGTCGCAGCAGGGCGTCTTTCAGGTGACGCCCACGCCGAGCCAGACGATGTCACAACTCGTCTTCACGCCCGTCGGCACGATCTCCATCTTCGGCTTCCAGACGCCTCTTCCGTCTCCGTTCGGCAATGAGCGCACGGGATATCTCGTGGCTGACATGGACGCCGCCATGAAGTCGGCGAAGGCGCATGGGGCGGACATCAAGGTCGCGACCTTCCCCGACCCGATCGGACGCGATGCGATCATTGAGTGGCCGGGTGGCGTCGACATGCAGCTTTACTGGCACAACCAGGCGCCGAACTATGATCCGCTGCAGACGGTGCCCGAGAACCGGGTCTACGTGTCGCCGGAGCGCGCCAATGCACTGATTCGCAACTTCGTGGCCTTTTCACATGGCAAGGTGGTCGCCGATGATCGCAACGCGCCTGGTGTCGAGATTGGGCGGCCCGGCGATACCTACCGGCGCGTGCGGATCGACTCGGGATTCGGCAAGATGACGGTGCTGGTGACGGACGGCCACTTGCCCTGGCCGTTCGGCCGGGAGATGACGGGCTATGAAGTGACCAATCTCGCCGACACGCTACAGAAGGCGAAGGCGGCAGGTGTCGCGGTGCTGGTCCCGACGTTCACTTCGGATAAGCGCGAAGCCGCCGTCGTGCAGTTCCCCGGCGGTTATATCGCCGAGATTCATGCAGTTGCGCGTTAGCCGCGGGATGCCGGGGTGATGCGCGACTACCGATGCATGGAAGCCGAGGGTATTTCGGCTTGCTTCATGGCTAGAAAACGGTGAATCTGCGCGACCACGGCTGCTCCTTCGCCCACGGCCCCTGCGACGCGCTTGGTGGAACCCGAGCGAACATCGCCGATGGCAAACACGCCGTCGACACTTGTATGCAGCGGGAGCGTGGGCCCGCTGGCTCGTGTTCCCAGGTCGGTATCCGTCAACACAAATCCTCTCGGATCCAGCGACACTCCGCATGTGCGCAGCCAGTTCGTGTTTGGGTCGGCACCGATAAAAAGGAACAGGTGATGCGTCTTCAGGCTTTCGATCCCCCCATTGCGTCGCCGATAGTGAATGCACTCCAGCCGTTCGTCACCATCGAAGGCCGTTATTTCAGAACCCATATGGATCGCCACATTCGGCAACGCGGCAATTCGCTCGATCAGATAGCGCGACATGCTGTGCTCGAGATCCTGGCCCCTGACGAGCACATGAACATGGGCAGCATGCGACGCAAGAAACACAATGGCCTGTCCTGCTGAGTTTCCGCCACCGACCAGGAGCACGGTTTCGCTGCGGCAAAGCCGGGCCTCGATTGACGTCGCCCAGT
Source organism: Paraburkholderia sp. (assembly GCA_036383775.1). Lineage (GTDB taxonomy): Bacteria > Pseudomonadota > Gammaproteobacteria > Burkholderiales > Burkholderiaceae > Paraburkholderia. Next base: position 51,727 of record DASVNP010000368.1, read on the forward strand.
AATAGACGCCGTGACCTTCAAAGTGCGCGAGCCCGCTCACTGCCGGACGCCGATATTCCGCGCCGCTCGCGACGACCACCGTCCGCGCCGCAACGCGCCGCTCACCGGCAAGCTCGACCTCGAGCGGGTATGCGCTGCAGCGCAAGCCCTTCACCTCGACGGGAATCGCGATGTGCGCGCCGAATTTCTGCGCCTGGTTAAATGCCCTGCCGGCCAGCGCTTGCCCTGAAATACCGGTCGGAAAGCCCAGATAGTTTTCGATGCGTGCACTCGTGCCTGCCTGGCCGCCCGGCGCGCGGCAATCGAAGACGGCCACCGACAGACCTTCGGATGCTGCATACACGGCGGCCGCGAGACCAGCAGGCCCGGCGCCCACGATCGCAACGTCGTAGACATGCATGGGATCGAATTCCGGCACAAGTCCCAGGCACGAAGCGAGCTGCCCGTCGTCCGGATTGCGTAGCACGGCGCCATCCGGGCATACCACGAGCGGCATGTCATCGCGCCCGGGCGTCATGCGCTCGAGCAACGCGATGGCATCGGCGCCGCTTTCGTCGAGCGTCATATGCGGGTAAGCATTGCGTTGCAGGAAATGTTGCAGCGCGAGGAGCCGCTCGTTGTCGGGTGGGCCAACCAGCACCGCCCCTTGCCCGCGCTCGATCGCGGCGACGCGCCGCAGGATCAGCGCGCGCATGATCCTTTCACCGAGTTCCGCCTCGCCGATCATCAAGGCACGCAGCTTTTCCGGCGCAATCACGAGCGCCACGACATCTTCTATAACCTCAGCATCGACGAGGCCCGGCTTGCCTGAAAGCATGCCAACGTCGGCGGTGAATTCGCCCCGTTTCGCCTGAGAGCGCAGCAAACGTCGATGGCCGAGTCCGTCGCGCGCCGTGTATCGAATCGTGCCCGACAGCAGAACGAACATGCCTGGACTGATGCCACCCACGCGATATAGGAATTCGCCGGCGGCGTAGCTGCGTATTGCACCAAAGCGATTGATCCGATCAATCTCGGCGTCAGTCAGTACCGGAAATATCTGCTGCCAGCGCGGGGTGGTATCCGGGGTCTGCGCATCTGCCACGGCAGAACGATCGGCGCCGTTCGTGTCGACTTCTGGCCGGTTTTGCGGCCCGCCCGGTGGCGAAGCTGCGTCGCTGTTCATCGTGAACCTCTGACTACGCCCGTTGAAACCGGCCGCGGAGAGCCACGCCCCTGGCCTTTTGGATAACTCACGGGGCACATGCCGCCCAGTGATTCAAGATAGGTTAGCTGTCGACATGCCGCAAATAGGGAACACCAATCTTGCTCGTGTCCGAGCCCTCGTGGTGCTCGCGACCTGCACCAGCGGACTTTCTGGCGCGCTCAGTTGCACGCTCATGAAATGGTCCGTACTTCTCGATGATCGTCACGCCCGTACGGAACGTGAGGTGAGTTGCACACGCCTCGATTGCCGCGGGATGGCGTCGGGTGGTCCGATCCGGCCAGGAGGCGTCGTTGCCCCCAATTTGTCGTTGAGGTCAGCGCTCCGCCCAGCCGCGAAACTCGTGTCGACGACGCCCGGCGACACGTTCAGGCGCGGCGCGAGCGCGCGGGCCAGCGCAGGTCGACCTGGTCCAATGGTGTCATAGCGACTCGCGTCAAAGGGCGGCTCATCAGGCGTTAGCGGCCACTTGCGCGCGATACGTGAACGACTGGAACTGGCCGACGGACTAAACCGCTCGCGCGGTAGGGGCTACGGTCTGACGCTGAAGGTCAGGGAGAGGCCGGTCACGCGGCTTTATGTTGGCGAATGAGGCAATCCGCCTCGTTCTTCAGCAGGAGCCGAATCATGACCTCCT
>DASVNP010000369.1:0-9393 GCA_036383775.1 Paraburkholderia sp.
GCGACTCGCCGTCACGCCACATCTTCCAGATTTCGTTCTTCTGTTCTGCGTTCAACCAATGCTTTCTTTGTCGTTCCATCTTGCTCCACTCTCCGATTCCGTATTGGAACAGAGGTGTTGCAACGACCGGTTGAATCCGCCTGCACCGTGAAGCCGTAGTTGAACGCGTTGGGCTGTCCCGCGCCGGTGGTGAGCGCCGGCGCCGCCTCACCCGTAATGGCGATGGGACGCAAATACGCGAGCGAATCAGGCAGGTCGCCCATGCCCTTGCCGACGTAGACGGTCGGCGAGATGGTCGAGAAGTTGTCGGCGACCGCGCGGCTGCCGGTGCCGCCGAGTTCGGCGTTCACGCCGACCGACGTCATGAACTCATGCGCGTCGTTGACATACAGCAGGTATTTCAGGCCGACGCCAAAGTTGCCCCAACCGTGCGCCGTCGGGTTGTTCTGCATCGCATAGTTGCCGTCGACAGCCACCGCGAGCCGCGGCGTGATCAGTTTGTCGTACTCGAAGCTGAAGGTGTTGATGCTCTGATCGCCGTTATCGCCCGGCACACGTTGATGCCCGAACTCGAGGTTGGCTTCGTCGCCGACGCCAGGGTCGTCGACGGCCAGCGTCGAGGGAAAGACGCGATCGCCCGCAATCGCATGGGCACTGGCGAGCGTGGGCGCGCACAACAAAACGGAAGCGGCGAGCGATGCCGCGAGCAGCGGTTTCCCGCAGCGCCTTGAAATGGTTTGCATGATTCATCCTTGTATGGAGTGCTTTAATGCCATCGCGCGTCCGTGAGGGACGTGCGACGACGCGGCGATGCAATGGCGCATGCGTCGCTGCATAGTTGACTCAATCAGGATGAAAGCGGAGGAGCGCGCGGCTGTGCTGAGGTAAAAGAAAAGGCGCCACGGACTTCGGGCTGGTAGGGGACCGCTGCACGGCGTGTTACCCGGGTAGCCGGCACGAGATCCGTCTTCCCGCTCGGCAGCACGGGCATGTGCGCAAGAAGGCCGCAATACGCGCAGGCTTCCAGATGGAGTGCGGGCTGGTGGTCGGTTGGCTCAGGTGCTCCGTCGTTCGGCGTTGCGAGTGCAGAGCAGTAGGTGCCAAGTAGCCCTTCGAGACGGTTGTGTTCCGCCAGGACGTGCGAGACCGTTGGCGCGAGCGTGGCCATCAGGATTGCAAACAATCCCAGAATGCTGCCGAGCTTTCGGTCGAACAGGCTATCCATGACCGTGACGAAGTAACGGCGGGGCTTCAGTGCTGAGGCGAATTATGCTACGCGCCTTCGGCGGTTCCGATGGGGAGACGCCCTACACCGGTGTAGGAGGGAGCCGATATGCCATTCGTCGAAGCACACGTTCATATGTTCGGCGGATTTGTGCCATTTCCGGAGGGACGACTTCGCTGCCTTCTGGCAATCAGAAGCGGGGCGAAAGTCGTTTTCGCGAGCGTCTCATTTCCGGAAGACTGAATGGCGGTTCTGCGTCGGCTGCGCTCCGCATGCAGCAGCTCGACATCCTATGCGACGCGCCTTAGCGAAGTGCAGCCGCCACCGCCTCGTCAATTTGCAGCGCAAAGCGTGCTTCGACATCGGGCACCGCGTAGCCAATTGACAGTTCCAGGTACGCGTCGCCTAGCACCAAATTAATGAATGTCGCTGCCCGCAACGCAGCAGTCGATTCGTCGAATCGCTTTCGCAGAAATTTTGCGGCGAAGGCACGCACGACCTTTGCGCCATTTTCGTAAAACACCTGGCCGAGCTCCGGAAGACGCTCGGCTTCAGCGACGATGGCCCGGTAAAGCCGCAGATTATCTGGCGTGGTAAGGATTTGTGCCAACGCCCATCCCAACTCGCGCAACTGGACTTCGGGTGATCCATCGGATTGCTCGTCCTGAGCGCTGGCAAGAAATCCACCCACCTGAGCGCACATCGAGCCCACCAGACCAATGAAGAGCGCCTCCTTCGACTTGAAGTGGCGGTAGACCGTCTGTTTGCCGACGCCAGCGGCCGCGGCGACATCGTCCATCGTTGCCAGGCCGAAACCCTGGCTTAAAAAAACGGTTTTCGCGCCGTCGAGGATGGCGGACCGCTTACGGCGTTGCAGCGGGCTCAGGTCGGGGAGAGAAGACGTATTCATCCCAGATAAATATCAGATCGCCGAGTAGTTGACAAGACTGGCCAGTCTCGTTTAGATTTGCGTAAACGAGACTGATGAGTCTCGTTTGTGTTGCTTATCAACTTCGCAGGCAATCATCGAGGAGAACGCTTTGAAACTGTTCATTACAGGTGGTACTGGCTTCATCGGGCAAGCGGTCGCGCGCAAGGCAATCAGCCTCGGCCATCAGGTGACGGCGCTGGTGCGCGAGGACAGCTCGGCGGCCGCCCGCGCGCTGGCACGACTCGGTGTGACCCTGCATTCCGGCAACCTGCGCGAGCCACAGTCTTTCGCTGCGGCTGCCGGTGCCGCCGATGGCGTGGTGCACGCCGCGTCGACCAACGATGCTTCCGCCGCTGCTGTTGATGAGGCCGCGGCTGTGGCGATGCTTTCGCATTTGCAGCCGGGCGCGGCGTTTGTCTATACGTCGGGCACCTGGGTCTATGGCAGTACGGAGGGGGAGCCCGCCACTGAAGCATCGGCGCTGAACCCGACACCACTCGTCGCATGGCGGCCCGCAGTGGAGCAACAGGTGCTGGCGCTAGCGGCACGCCGCCCGATTGCTGCCGTGATCCTCAGGCCGGCGATGGTGCACGGCTACGGCGGCGGCGTATTCGGCATGCTGGCCGGTATGGTCCGTCAGACCGGCAGTGTGAAAGTCGTCGGCGATGGTCGCAACCACTGGCCTGCCGTTCATGTCGATGATCTCGCCACGGCCTACCTGAGCGCGGTGGAGCGGGCGGCAAGCGGTGACGGTCGAGTTGCGGGCCAGATCTTCAATGTGGTCGCGGAAGATGCCGTTGCCGTTGCGGAAATGGGTGAAGCGATTCGGGCCTCGGTCGGCGCGGATCGCGTCGAATTCTGGCCGCTCGACGATGCTCGCAAATCGCTTGGGCCATTTGCTGACGCACTGGCGCTCGACCAGACGGTAAGCGGCCAGCATGCCCGGCAAGTTCTTGGGTGGGAACCTCACTGCCCCGGCCTGATTGCGGACCTCGCTGGACAGAAGCACTTTCAGCACAGCAACGGAGCATGACGATGGCGTTAAATACTGCATCTTTCGAATCGATTCTCGCGACGATCGTAGCGGTTCTGTTCGCGGTTGCCGGTGTAATCAATCTCGCGGGACGGGGCGCGCCGAAGCGTGACTTCGCACGCTGGGGTTACCCGGCATGGTTTCAGTTGCTCTGTGGCGCTCTCGAGCTGGTTAGTGCAGCACTTCTTCTTGGACAACAAACCAGAGTTTTAGGCCTTACGCTGGCCGGTGCGATCATGATCGGCGTGCTCTTCACATTGCTGCGAAATCGGGAGCCGTTCCGGCATCTCGCCCCGGCGCTGATCTTCTCTGCACTCGTTGTGGCTACTGCGGCGGCCCGCGGTTGATGCTCCCTCGCCAACCGGCGAGTGGGCTCGGGACGCTAACAGGCAGCGCGGGCAATCAGTGCTGCAGATACGTGAAATGGGCACACCGATAACGGCATTGGAGCAACTCCAGTTTGATCACGTTCGTCGTGCGTCCACCTTTCGTAGCGAAGGATGGGCGCTCCGGGTCGCCTGCCGCAGATCGCCGCTTTACGGGCCACGGGAAACGGTCCCTCATGCAGGGAAGGACTGGCGGCCAGGAAGCGACGTTCAATGCTTCCGCCCGGATCGAATCGCTTGGCATTTTTGACATGGCCTGCGCCGGTCTGACAGACACAACAAGGCAGTAGCTCGGCGACGCTTAAATCAAGGTTGTAACCGACGAGGCTAGAATCCTGACGATCAGCCGTGCTAAACGGAAGAAGGATACTGCGCCTCCGTCAGCGGGAAAGTACTCAACCGGCCGAGGTAGCAGAAAGAAGCAGGCATTGCGCCGATCGGCAGACAAGGAGCCTAAATGAACCGACAGATACACCATATCTGCTTCGCGTTGACCGCAATCGCTGTCGCCGCACTCTCCAGTGTGTCCAGTGCGAAGACGGTGGCTAACGATCCCGCGGCGATCGTTCGCTCTGCCCTTGAACAATGGCGGGACGATTTCAATGCCCGACGTGCCGCGCATATCTGCGATCTCTTCGCGCCGGACCTCCGTTACGATTTCCAAGGTTTGCCCGAGCAGACCTACCCGCTGCTCTGCGAGCGCTTGCATCGCGCGCTTGCCGATACAACGCAATCCATCCACTACGGCTCGACAATCAAGGAGATCATCGTTTCCGGCCGCCTCGCCATCGTTCGTCTGACGTGGACGTCGACGCTTACGGACGCCGGTGGTAAACAGGTCACTCATGACGAGACCGGGCTCGACGTGTTCGGTCGCCAAGCTGATGGTAGCTGGAAGATTATTCGCTACATTGCATATCCCGCGGAGTAATTCTGCCGGATGCGGGCCAGTTTGAGTCGCGCGGGTCGCCGCAGTTAAATCGGACCGCAATGGCCGATGACCGTTCTAAAAGCGTTGACCCAATGATGGGCGTCCGCTGCCTGGCGGGCCGGGCTAACTGCCATGTCGCTGGAATGAGCGCCGGCGCCCCGCTGAACTACCTGGCATGGCAGCGCGCTTCTGCGCATCTGGCACAATCACTTTCTGCCGTTTCGCTGACGTGCGGCTGGCAACGCACCACACTGATCTTCTCGTAAATGCGCTTTTTCGGAATAAGCCTTAACGTCATCATCGCCCTGTTCTTTGCGGTGCATGCCGTTCGCACTCAGCAGAACATGTACTGGCTGCTGATCCTGTTTCTTTTCCCAGGTCTTGGCAGTGCGGTCTACTTTTTTGTCATTTACTTGCCCGCCCTGCGCCAGTCGCGTGGAGCAAGAACGGCAGCGCGAGCCATCTCGCGGCTTGTCGATCCCAACCGGGCGGTACGCGAGGCGCGCACGGATTTCGATCGCGCGCCGACCGTCGCGCATCGCATGCGGCTTGGCGCCGCGTTGCTCGATGCAGGAAATGCCGCCGAAGCTCTGGAGCATTACCAAGCGGCGGCCAGTGGGCCGTTCTCATCCGATCCGGCTTTACTGCAAGGGTTAGCGCGGGCGCAGTTTGCCAACGACGATGCGTCGGCCACGCAGGTCACGCTGGAAAAACTGTTCGCCGTCTATCCGCTCGCGCGCCAGCAGCCGGAGCCTGCCTTGCTGTATGCACGGGCCTTGGCCGCAATTGGCGCACCGGGCACACGCGCGGCGTTCGAGACGGCGCTCGCCAGCGCGAGCGATGCTGCGCCCCGTTGCCTGTACGCCGATTGGCTAGCGGTGCAGCCCGACGAGGCCGACCACCGGCGTGCGCGCGAACTTTACGCTGAGATCGTGCACGACGCCAGGCATTGGCCACGCCACGCCCGCGAACACAACAGCGAGTGGCTCCAACGGGCCCAGGGCGCCCTCAGCCGTTAATCCACCGGCACACGCTGCAGAGCGGCGGGGCATTGACCCTTGGCCTTTGAGAGCGGTCGTTGGGATCGCTGCGACCCAAGGGCGGTAGCGGGTCAGCTATGGTGATTTGGTGAGGCCAGAGCATGAAGGGATCGCTGGTAATTGGTGATATTCCGCGTTCGGCTAGGAGCCGACACTCGACATATGGAGCAGGATTTCTGACAATGGCGCCACGCCCAGACCTGCTGAGTGTGTCAAATGCCGCAATTGCAGTTGCTGCCACCCCAGATCGCGCAGCAGTCGATCTCACGTCGAGAAATCGTCCTTCCGCTAAATGTAGCGATTGCAGCGATCGACTACTGTGCGAGCAACCAGATTCAAATACTGGGGTGGGGAGGATGGATTCAGTCTTCGGATGGACGTGTCGGTCACGGCAATGCGCCGCAGGGAACGATGAGTCTTGATCATCTTTCGATACGAGATGCAGCGGATTTCTGTCGCCGGACAATCCGGGACGCTGCCCTAGAGTGGTCGCAAAGTAATCTGGGAACGACGGACCGACTGCACTTCTGCATCACGGTTGAAGTGAACGACGCCGAGACTAAGCCATAGCCGTCTAGTTTCGGCCACTTTCGGTCAGTCGACAACCCGTCCGGGATTGCTGACAATCCATCGCTCACTACCAACCCCGTTGCGCCGATTCCGCCAGATTCAGCGGAACACCTAGCTCGGATGTGAAACGCCCGAGAACGCACGCTACTGAATCTTGACGACTACCTTGCCCTTGGCGCGACCCCTATCGACGTAATTTAGGGCCTCGGCCGTCGCTTCAAGAGGGTAGATTCGATCCACCACCGGCTTGATAGCGCCCGACTCGATGAGCGAACTTATTTCGCCCAGTTGCTTCCCCTCTGCGCGCATGAACACAAATGTATAGCTGACATCGTGTTGCCTGGATTTCTTTCGGATGCCGCTGCTCAATAGGCGAAGCACCTGCCTCAGTGGCCAGGATAATCCCTGCGTGATAGCGAATTCAGGGGTTGGCGGACCAGAAATGGAAATCAGATGCCCACCAGGTTTGAGTACGCGCAGCGATTTTTCCAGTACATCACTGCCGAGGCTATTTAGCACAACGTCGTAGTCGCGCAACTCGTTTGCGAAATCCTGCTTCTTGTAGTCAATGACGATATCTGCGCCTAACGCCTTGACCCAGTCGACATTGCTGGTACTTGTAGTGGTCGCGACGAACGCCCCCAGATGCTTCGCTAACTGGATGGCGATGGTCCCGACGCCGCCAGAACCGGCGTGGATCAGTACCTTCTGGCCTCTCCTCAGCTTCGCTGTTTCGACAAGCGCCTGCCATGAGGTGAGTGCAACCAAGGGGATGGAGGCGGCTTCGTCCATGGACACGTTCGCGGGCTTGTGCGCCAGCGAGGATTGCTTCACTGCAATGAACTCCGCGAATGTGCCGATCCGGTCCTGGTCTGGGCGCCCGTACACTTCGTCGCCTGGCTTGAAGCGGGTGACGCGTGACCCGACCCGCTCGACCGTACCCGCGACGTCGTTACCAAGGATGAGGGGTAACCGATAGGGCAAGATGAGTTTGAACTCGCCTTTCCTGATCTTGGAGTCCAGTGCGTTGACACTTGCAGCGCGAATTCGGATCAGGACGTCGTCGTCCAACATTTCAGGTTCTGGCATGTCGGCAACGCGGCCTGCTTCCGTCTTGCCGTAACGCTCGATGATGAAGGCTTTCATCTGGTTCACCCCTCCGTACCCGAAATGGCAGACGTGTGATCGCGAATGTCCTCGGCGAGAAAGGCCAGTGCGCGAGCCACGAAGTTGTTGTGATATTGGAAGATGCTGCCATGACCGGCGTCATCATAGATGACCAGTCTCGCACCAGGAATCCGGTCCGCCATGTCGCGGCTCAGCGCGGTTGGCACCATGATGTCGTTATCACCGTTGACGATCAGGACTGGAATGCGAAGGCGTCCTAAATCCTGAGGTGCCTGGCGCCCCCACGACCTGATGGCCTTGAGTTGCCGCAGAAAGGCCGTGGGCGTGACCCTCTTGTCGCGGTTGGTCTTACGTTCCTTGAGCCGGTCCACAAAGGCGCTAGCCGCTTTTCGGCCATTGGGCGTCGAGGTAAAGAAGAGGTAGTGTCTAGCGTCGCGCCATGTGAGCAGGCCCTTGAGCATCAGTGGCCACGAGACCGAGCCCACGCGATCGATATCCTGGCCGCCGGCCGGCCCGGTGCCGGTGAGGATGAGTTTGCGTACCAGATCGGGGGCCTTCACCGCCATATCCTGCGCCACGAATCCGCCTAGTGAGAAACCGAGGAGATCGACCTGCCTGTGCCCCAAGGCTTTAATCATGTCGATAGCGTCGCGCGCCATGGCGTCGACCGTATGGCAGGCCGCACCAGCGGACCCTCCGGTGCCACGGTAATCGACAGCGATCACACGGTGCCGAATGGCCAGACCATCCACGATTCGTGGATCGAAGTTGTCCAATACCGCACCCCAGTGATTGAGCAGGACCAGTGGTACGCCTGCGCGTGGGCCAAGGTCACGATAGGCAAAGTTCGTTCCGCCGACGTTGATCGAGCGGTTCGGTGCATGCGTATACGCGGCCGGAACGGAATGCGGGCCCGGATGATTCATGGCGGAGTTGTCGGGCTGCATCAGCGAGTTGCCCGATAGCGGTCTGCGGCGTGGCTCTGCCTGATGTCGGAGAGCAGAACCAGACCGTCACCTGCACGATTGCGAGTAAGCGAAGCCATGACGATGCGGTTGGATAACGTCAGCGCACCGAGAGTGTAGGAATCGAAGAGCGTTTTGTCAGACATATCGTGGCTGGAACGTAGAGATGTTGGGAGAAACAGTGTGCAAGATGCGCACTCCGGTGGTCGCCGGCCGCGCCGGAAATCGCAAGTCGGGCTGCTTGCTGTTGATCCAACGGTGGAAAAAGTAACTTCTGACCCGGCGTTTTATAATGATGGCTATAATCAAAAATGTCAACGACTTTGATGATGACCGACATCAATGTATGATGGGGGCCTTGACGTGGTGCTACCCGAAGAGAGAGCCGCAGATATGAAAGTCACTAAAGCGCAGGTGCAGGCAAACCGGACGCGCATCGTCGAAACTGCTTCGACGCTTTTTCGCGAGCGGGGCTACGACGGCGTCGGTGTCGCGGACCTGATGGCTGCAGCCGGTTTCACCCACGGCGGCTTCTATAAACACTTCGGCTCGAAAGCCGATCTGATGGCCGAGGCGGCAACGTGTGGTTTTTCCCAGACTGCCGCCGAAAACCAGGGGGGCGATCGCGCGGCTTTCATCCAGCAGTACTTGTCCCGCGAACACCGCGATGCTTCTGGAACGGGATGTACATTGGCGGCGTTATCGGGGGACGCCATGCGTCAGTCGGATCAGGTCAGACAGGCTTTTGGTAACGGTATTGAACGTCTGCTGGCAGCCGTCGAGAGCGAATCTGGCGCCGACGGGGTGGCGGCTCGCCGGGAGGCGCGAGCCGAGGGGATTGACGTGATTGCGCAAGTCGTAGGCGCGCTCGTGCTTTCCCGGGCCTGTCCCGATGATTCACCTCTGGCGGATGAAATCCTCGACGTCTGCCGGTCGGCTGCGTTGTCACGACTGGCTACGCCTAAGAAGCCCTAGCACTCGTCGCGCTTGAAAGCGTTTGCTCCTCGCGACGACTGTGAGAGCGCGATTGATTGTGAGTGAAAAGCGGTCTAACGAAGTGGCGCGTGCGTGACGCGCTACACGACAACCCATAGCGCGCACTAGCCTCCCGAATCGAATTTCATCGGGCGCTCGTCACTATCGAATGTCCGTTACAGAGAAAACCGAGGGTCCGATGTGGGTCG
>DASVNP010000370.1:0-2326 GCA_036383775.1 Paraburkholderia sp.
GTTTCAGTCGTTCCGAACCCCGGTTTTCAAGGATTCTAGTATGGTCATCATCCGCTTGGCTCGTGGCGGCTCCAAGAAGCGCCCGTTCTACAACATCGTCGCAACCGATTCGCGTAACCGTCGTGACGGCCGCTTCATCGAGCGCGTTGGCTTCTACAACCCGGTCGCTACGAAGGGTGAAGCTCTGCGTATCGCTCAAGACCGCCTGACGTACTGGCAAGGCGTTGGCGCACAACTGTCGCCGACCGTCGAGCGTCTCGTGAAGGAAGCTGCAAAGGCGCAGCCGGCTGCTTAATGGTAGCTCGCATGCGTATCGTCGTCGGTTCGGCCGGCGGCTCGCGCAGCTTGCGTGAGCAGTCCGATGCGCGAAGTGTTTTGCTGAAACAGGCGTCGAAGCTGGTAGCGAGGTTCTCTTATGTCTGAGCGTGATTCCGGCAGTTCAGGTCGCGTAAAGACAGAAGCTGCGGCAAAAGCTGCAGGTCCGCGCGCAAAGACGTCTGATCAGACGCCGTTCGGTGCATTCGTCCGCAAGCCGGTCGAAAAGACCGGGGGCAAGGCGAAAGCCAATGTTGCAAACGCCGATTCTGGTGCAGCGGAAATGCGCATGGAAACGGCGGAAAGCTGGCCGGCCGATGCGGTCGAGGTCGGCGCAATTGTCGACGCCTACGGCCTCAAAGGCTGGGTCAAGGTGGCCGCTCATGCGGATGCCGGGCAAGGCGGCGACGCGTTGCTGAGCGCTAAGCGCTGGTGGCTGCTCAAAGGTCGCGAGCGCAAGTCGGCGCCGTCATTGCAGGCGAAAACGCACAGCGACAGTGTGGTGGCCCATCTGGGTGGCGTCATTGACCGTGATGTGGCGCTGGCATTGCGCGGCTCGCGCGTGTATATCAGCCGCAGCGAATTTCCGGCGCTCGAGGCCGACGAGTTCTACTGGGTCGACCTGCTCGGCCTGGATGTGGTGAATCTCGCCGGCGTCAATCTCGGCAAGGTTGCAGACATGATCGACAACGGTGCGCACTCAGTGTTGCGCATCGAATACCCGGCCGCCGACAGAAACGGCAAGCCGGTGACCGGCGAGCGTTTGATCCCGTTCGTCGGCGTCTTTGTCAAAACGGTGGACCAGGCGGCGAAGCAGATCACTGTCGACTGGGAAGCCGATTACTAAATAATTCGCTGAATGGAGAGAGCGATGCAGTTCGATGTCGTGACGCTCTTTCCTGACATGTTTCGCGCGTTGACCGACTGGGGTATCACCAGCCGGGCAGCAAAGCAGGAGCGCTATGGCTTGCGTACGTGGAATCCGCGCGATTTCACGACCGACAACTACCGCACGATCGACGATCGCCCGTACGGCGGCGGCCCAGGCATGGTGATGCTGGCCAAGCCGCTGGAAGATGCGATCGGCGCGGCGAAAGCGGCGCAGGCGGAGCAGGGTATCAGCGCGCCGCGTGTGGTGATGATGTCGCCGCAAGGCGCCACCTTGAATCACGACCGTGTCATGCAGTTCGCTGCCGAACCCGGCCTGATTCTGTTGTGCGGCCGCTATGAAGCGATCGACCAGCGCTTGCTCGACCGTGTCGTAGACGAGGAAGTCAGCCTTGGCGACTTCGTGCTGTCGGGTGGCGAATTGCCGGCCATGGCGTTGATGGATGCCGTGGTGCGTCAGTTGCCCGGTGTGCTCAACGACTCGCAATCGGCTGTGCAGGACAGTTTTGTTGACGTGCTGCTGGATTGTCCGCATTACACGCGTCCCGAGGAATACAACGGCGTGCGTGTGCCTGATGTGCTGCTCGGTGGCCATCATGCGGAAATCGAAGCGTGGCGTCGGCGTGAAGCTTTGCGCAACACGATGAACAAACGGCCCGATCTGATCGTGAAGGCCAGAAAGAACAAGATGTTGAGCCGTGCCGATGAGGCATGGCTGACGAGTCTCGCGAAGGAAGCGTCGAAGGCGTAAAGCCTTGGCATTTCGAGCGGACATTAGGCGGCGCCGTGCATGCGTGCCCGGTGCCTGATGTGAACCCATCCTCTATCGGGGCCGTAGCCGAACGCAACAGGGAAACCTGGCGCGAGGCAGGTGCGAACGCCGACAAGATGGACTTAGGAGTCAGTGATGAATCTGATTGCAAAACTCGAGCAGGAAGAAATCGCGCGCGCCCTCGGCGAGAAGACCATCCCCGAATTCGCTCCCGGCGATACGGTGATCGTCAGCGTGAACGTGGTTGAAGGTACGCGTAAGCGTGTTCAGGCTTACGAAGGCGTCGTGATCGCCAAGCGTAACCGTGGTCTGAATTCGTCGTTCATCGTCCGTAAGATTTCGTCGGGCGAA
>DASVNP010000371.1:0-3353 GCA_036383775.1 Paraburkholderia sp.
ATCTTGCAACGGCTCTTCTGCATGATTCGATGTCGTCTCTAAGTTGGCGAATCGTCCATCGATATCGGCGAATTGCGGACATCTGGAGGGGGCGTCGATCGCGCATTCGCAATGACGCATGAAAATTGTAATGAACGAAAATAATAAAAAAAATGCACCTTACCTTTCGATTGTGGTTTTGAACTGGAATCTCGGGAGGATGACGCAGGAATGCCTTGCGAGCATCCGTGTCCATACACTGGGGATCGAGTACGAGATTGTCGTCGTCGACAATGGCAGCAATCCCGATGAAAAATCGATTGTTCGGCACGCTTGCGCCCTTCATGGCGCGCGGCTGATTGAACTCAACCAGAACCTTTATTTTGGAGAAGCCAACAACATCGGAGTCGAAGCCGCGCACGGGCAGCTTGTTCTGCTCCTGAACAACGATGTCGTGGTGACACCTGGATACATTGGACCGCTCCTGCAAGCATTGGAGACCGCCCATCGCGCGGGCGCTGTGGGCGCGGAACTTAGGTATCCTGATGGCCGGCTACAGGAGGCTGGAGGCTACGTTCGCCCGGATGGCTGGACCATTCGCCATGGTCAGGCCCGGTCCCCGGCCAGTATTTTGTCCGAAGCAGGTTTGCATATTGTCGATTACTGCTCCGCCGCATGCTTATTGATGCGCCGTGACACCTTCCTGGAGGCGGGCGGATTCGATCCCCTGTTTGATCCCGGATATTTTGAAGACGTTGATTTGATGCTGCGTCTTCGTGCAATGGGATTGTACACTTATTACTGCGCAGGCACTGCCGTCACACACAAGGAAAGTGCGACATCGAAGACGCTTTGGAGCAACCCTCGCCGGACAGCTATCATTCATCGTAATCACCGCAAATTCGTCCAACGATGGGGTGAATACATCACAGACCGCGTATTCAGCTCTGCTGCGCTTCCACACTTTGAGCGAATTCGCTGGTCGGCTCAACGCAATGCGCCAGATCCAGCACGAAATCTTTTTCTGCACGGACCCGGACTCATCAGCCGCAATCGAACCTGGTCACACATCGTTCAGGTGGCCAGCGCTTTGCAAAACAGCACTCATGTCACCTTCGTTGCGGACGAGGCCTGCAGCCGCTGCCGGGTATATTCCATTGCGCAAGCCTGGAACCAGAACCTCGGCGAGTTTTCGGTGGCACGAGCATCCGACGTCGATCAGCAATCGTCCCATACGAAGGTTTTCCTTGCACCGGACCACCGGCAAAGAACTGAAATCGCCTCCGGCGACGGCCCGCTGTTGAGCCATGTAAAGGACGCTCTAAACCGCGTGAACCTGCATTCGCAATCGTCCGAAGTATCGTGCTGACGCGCGTGTACGCCTTCGGGCCGCATCCCTCGGGCACAGTGTGACCTGCTGCGTAAATCTTTCAGATTATTGACGCCGTCGGAAGCGCACATTACAACCCAGCGTCGAGCGACCAACGCTTTTTGCCGCATAGCTGGCGTTGATGAGCAGCATTGCAGCCCTATGGCCATGGCTGCAATCTTCGGGGATTGATTGATGGCTGTGGTGACCTCTCTGCGAGCGGACGAAACTCACCCCATTCTTGTTACGGGCGGCGCAGGGTTCATCGGCGCGAACTTCGTTCTCGACTGGCACGCCAGCGAGCCTACGCCAATCGTTACACTCGATAAGCTCACCTACGCCGGAAACCTTCATAATCTCGCAAGCTTGCAAGCCGACGAACGGCACTCGTTCGTCCACGGCGACATTGGGGACGTGGAATTCGTCAGATCCCTGCTGTCGAAAGTAAAACCACGAGCCATCGTCAACTTTGCGGCCGAGTCTCACGTCGATCGTTCGATTTTGGGTCCGGAAGATTTCATCACGACCAATATTGTCGGAACATTCCGCCTCCTCGAAACCGTGCGTGAGTACTGGACCAGGCTGCCGCCCCGAGAAAAGGATGCCTTCCGCTTTCTTCATGTCTCGACAGACGAGGTCTATGGATCCCTGTCGGCAGAGTCTGCTCCATTCAGTGAAGCAAGCCCGTATTCACCCAACAGTCCCTACTCCGCTTCAAAAGCCGCGTCCGATCACCTGGTTCGCGCGTGGCATCATACCTACGGCCTGCCCGTCATCATTACCAATTGCTCCAACAACTACGGTCCACTCCAGTTTCCCGAGAAACTTATTCCGCTGATGATTCACCACGCGCTGGCCGGCAAGCCACTTCCGGTTTATGGCGATGGCCTGCAGATTCGCGACTGGCTCTATGTAACCGACCATTGCGCCGCCATCCGCGCCGTTCTCCGCGACGGATTGCCCGGGCACACCTATGCGATCGGAGGAGACAGCGAGAAAAGCAATCTCGATGTGGTGCATACGATTTGCGATGTGCTTGACCAGGAGCGCCCCTCTGCAAACGGTTCATACCGCCAGCAGATTACGTTTGTGACTGACCGGCCCGGACATGATCGCAGGTATGCCGTCGATGCAGCAAAGATTCGCCAGACACTCGGCTGGCAACCTCGCGAATCCTTCGAATCCGGGCTTCGCAAAACGGTGCGCTGGTATCTCGACAACTCCGCCTGGACCGAGGGCGTAGTTGCAGGAAGCTATCGCGACTGGCTCGGACGCAATTACTCGGCGCGATGATGGGCTGTTGTTTATTCCAGACAGAAACTGACTTCGTTCAGCACTCACTCAATCCCGTCACCCAGCCTGGCCGCCCTGTCCAATAAGCCGTGAGATCGAGACCAACATGAAACGCAAGGGTATCGTTCTCGCCGGCGGCGCAGGAAGCCGTCTCCATCCGGCGACACTATCGGTCTCCAAGCAGTTGTTGCCGATCTTCGACAAGCCGATGATCTACTATCCGCTTTCGACGCTGATGTTGGCAAACATCCGGGATATTCTGATCATCTCCACTCCACAGGATGTCCCTCGTTTCGAACAGTTGCTGGGCACCGGCGAAAAATGGGGACTGAACATTCAGTATGCGGTGCAGCCTTCGCCGGACGGATTGGCGCAAGCATTCCTGATTGGGGAAGAATTCATCGGCAACGCACCAAGCGCACTCGTGCTGGGTGATAATGTCTTCTATGGACATGATTTCTCCCACCTTCTTGCCAATGCCTCCCGGCGCGAGAAAGGCGCAACCGTATTCGCCTATCACGTCCACGACCCCGAACGTTACGGCGTCGTGGAGTTCGACCCCGCCGGCAAGGCCTTGCGGCTCGAAGAAAAGCCGGCTGCCCCTAAGTCCAATTACGCTGTGACAGGTCTGTACTTTTACGATGCCGAAGTCGTAGCTCTTGCGAAGACGCTCAAGCCATCGCGCCGTGGTGAGCTTGAGATTACCGACCTC
>DASVNP010000372.1:0-15980 GCA_036383775.1 Paraburkholderia sp.
TTGCCGGCGATCAATACCTCGACGATGTGCGCCACCGCGCCGATCACATGCTCCGCGTTATCGAGCAGAAGCAGCCTGTGCTGCCGGGCCAGCGCCGCGGCCACCTGCCCGGCACTGACTTGCGGTCCGTGCAAAGGCAGCTCGCAGCTCTCGACGATGGCGCGCAGCACGGCCTCCTCGGTGGTCACCACGGCCAGGTCGACAAAGCAGGCAGGCTCCGCGAAGTCCGCCGCGCTATGGTGTGCCGCCTCGATGGCGACACTCGTTTTGCCGATGCCGCCGGCGCCGACCAGCGTCAGCACGTGCGTCTGTTCAAGCATCGCGCGGATTTTCCTGACTGCCTCGCTGCGGCCCAGCAGTCCGGATTTGGGCGGCGGGAGGCGGCGAAAGCCGGGCGTCCGCGCGCCGGCTTCGCAGGACGAAGTGTTTTTCTGCCGCTGACGCAGTTGATACCCGCGTCCAGGCACAGTGAGAATCAGATCCCGGTCCTGACCGAGTACTTTGCGCAGCGCCGACAGATGAACCTGAATGTTGTTTTCTTCGACAATCGTGTCCGGCCAGACGGTATTCATCAGCTCGTCTTTCGTGACGAGGCGGCCATTGGCCAAAGCGACAGCGGCAAGGATGTCGAACGCGCGCGACCCGAGTGGAAGGGTTTCGCCATTCTGCTGCAGTGTGCGCATCTCCAGATCAATCTGAAAGCGGCCTAGTTCGATCATGATTTCTTCACGTTCAGAAACAGTGAGCGAGTCACGGTAGGGATGTCGCGTGCCGACACGAGGGAGGGCAGCCACAGATACCGGAGCCTGGTACGGTGAAAGTACAGCGACTCGCTTTATGCGTCTTGCACGTTAGTGCGATGCTTTGTAGGAAAGTCCATGAGCGTGGCGGGGTGGCCGCCTGTCTAGCCGCGAAGGGGTGGGAGCCCGTTCAGGCGCGGGCCTGGCGGCGCCAGGTGCCCGGCGGCGTGCCGACCAGTTGCGAGAAGGTTCGTGTGAAGTGGCTTTGATCGGAGAAACCGCAGGCGATGGCGATATCCGACAGGGAGGAGTCCGAATGTGCCAGCAACTCTCGCGCGCGCTCCACGCGCTGTTCCAGCAACCATTGATGCGGCGTGCGACGCGTGGTTTCACGAAACGCCCGGATGAAGTAGCTGCGCGACAGGTTGCAGGCGTCCGCGATCTCGCCTAGCGAAACGTTGCCCTCGGCTTTCGCGAGCAACATGTCTTTGGCACGCGTTTCATGCAAAGTCGAAAGCCGTGGGTTTTTCTTGTCCGAGCGCGCCGGCGCATTACCGTACTTGTCGATCAGATGGGTGCTGATCGTTACGCCGAGTTGCTCGACAAAGAGGGGGCTCGCTTCGTTCTGGCTGTCCAGCGTCAGCGCCAATACCTGGGCGAGGTGGCCGAAAATCGGATCTTTGCGGCCGGGCAGCGACGCGAAGCCATCGATGGCCGTGCCATTGCGCTCGTAGCAGGTGTTGGTGATAAAAGCACGCGACAACTCCACCAGCACGAAATCGAACGCGCCGTGCAGGTCGGCCCGGTAGTCGTCGGTGAAATTGCGGATGTAGACCGAGTCTTTCTCGAAGTCGTGCGACGCAGAACGGTTACCCGAAAAGATCTGCCTGCGATGGCCGGCTGTTAGTGAAACGCCGATCAGGAAGCCGCGATCCGACGCGGGGGTGGCAACTTCACTGGTTTTGTCGTGGTGCCGGCATTTGCGATAGAACGCGAATTCACCGGTGTGGAGTTCGAGGTCTTTGTGTAATTGATTCGAAAGACATCCCAGCGAATCTTTCTGCCGCGCTACCGTCGCGATGGAAGTCTCCGTACCGTTCAACATGATCCGTCACCTCCGTTGTCGCGCCACAGCCGCATGCCCGTTCGCTTTGCCACAAGCGGGTGAGAGAGATAATCAGGCTTGCTGCGCGATTATCTCGAAAATGCCGGCGTCGATTATTAATTTTCGTTAAGGTTCGGTGATCGGGTGAGATATTGCATTCAATCTGCTTTCGAAGGGCGGCATCAGTCGTAGTCGGCGGGAACCCTCCACGGCAGTGGAGGGCGAGTCCCATCAGATCTTCAGCAGTTGTGCCGCATTGCCACCGAGAATCTGATTCTTTTGCTCCGGCGGCAACGCCAGCCGGTCCAGGAATCTGACCGGCTGCTCGTAGCCCATATCGAAGCAATAGTCGCTGCCCAGCACCAGCCTGTCGATGCCGATGTTCTGAATCAGGAAGTCGAGCACGGGTCCGGAATGCGAGACCGTGTCGTAGTTGAAGCGGCGCAGATAGCTGCTCGGCTTTTGCGCCAGCCGCCGCGTTTCCGGCCGCACCGTCCAGCCCGCGTCGATGCGGCCCATCAGAATCGGCAACGCCCCGCCGGCATGCGGCAGCGTTATGCGCAAGCGCGGATGACGATCCATCACGCCGCCGAGTATCAGATGCGAACCGGCGATGGCGGTGTCGAACGGATTGCCCAGCAGGTTGCTCAGATAGAAGTCGCCGAGCCGCGAACCGCCAACGGTCTGCTGCGGATGCAGGAACACCGGCAGATCCAGTTGTTCGATGCGTGCGAAGACCGGCTCGAACAACGGGTCGTCGAGATCCCGGTTGTTGATGTTGGTCCCCATGTAGACACCGCGTACGCCCGGCAACTCCGCCGCGCGTTCGAGCTCGTCGATCGCGTCGTGCGGATTGAGCATGGGGAGTGTGGCCAGCACCACGAAGCGGGTGGGGTGCTGTAAGTGGACGCCGGATGCCGCCGTGTTCCACGTTGCCGCCATCTTCGCGTTGAAAGCCCGGTCGGCCCAGTAGGCCATCGGCACGCTCAATGAAATGGCCTGCACGTCGACACCAGACGCGTCCATGTCGGCGAGCCGTTCGTCGACATTGATGAACTTGAGCGGCAACGGTCCCAGGCCGCCGGCCGGCGTCTGAAAGCTGAAGCTGGTGGCGTCGCGCGTGAATTTCCCGCCGAATTTCTGTCCTTCGCCGCCCACCAGGTCGCAGTAGCTTTCCGGGTAGTAGTGAGCGTGAATGTCGATCGACTTGACAGCGCTTATTGCACTCGCAGCACTCGCGGTGCCGGTGGTGGCCCCGGTGGTCGCGGCTGACGCCGGCCGTCCTGATGCGAGGCCGCCTGCCAGTGCGGCCATCGTGCCGAGCAGCTTGCGGCGTTTCGGCGAAACACAACAAAAACAATCCATGAATCGGTCTCCTGGGTCTGCTGTTAGCGTTATCCGTGCTTCACCATGCCGAGCTCGCAATCGACGAGCTGGTTGCCGTACAACGCGCGTTCGCGTGCGGCACGTGGTGAGTTGTCTGTGATCGAGAAAAAGAACACGCCGGCGAAGGCAACGATCATCGAGAAGAGAGCGGGGTATTCGTAGGGATAGATCGCGTGCGGATGTCCCAGCACCTGCACCCAGACAGTCGGGCTGAGGATCGTCAAGGTCACCGCCGTGATTAGCCCGAGCGAGCCGCCGAGCACCGCGCCGCGTGTGGTCATGCCGCGCCAGTAAATCGAAAGAAGCAGCACGGGAAAGTTCGAACTGGCTGCGATCGAGAAAGTCAGGCTGACGATGAACGCGATGTTCTGCTTTTCGAAGGCGATGCCCAGCAGAATGGCGAGCACGCCCAGCACAAGTGTGGTGATGCGCGACACATGCAGTTCTTCGCGGTCCTTGGCCTCGCCGCGGCGAATGACGTTCGCGTACAGATCGTGCGAAACCGCCGACGATCCGGCGAGCGTCAGACCCGCGACGACCGCGAGAATCGTCGAGAAGGCCACCGCGCAGATGAAGCCGAGAAACACGTTGCCGCCCACTGCGTGCGCCAGATGAATGGCCACCATGTTCACGCCACCGATCACCGCGCCGGAGGCCGTGTGATATTGCGGATCGGTCGCCACCAGCGCAATCGTGCCGAAGCCGATGATGATGATCAGCGCGTAGCCGATGCCGACAATGCCGGTCGCGTACAGAATGCTTTTTCTCGCGGCTTTCGCGTCGCCGACCGTGAAAAAGCGCATCAGGATGTGCGGCAAGCCGGCCGTGCCGAAGATCAACGCCAACCCGAGCGAGACAGCGGAAACCGGATCCGACACGAGGCCGCCCGGTCGCATGATCGCGGCATGCTTCGGGTGAGCCAGGATCGCCTGCGAGAACAAGGCATTCAGACTGAAGCCGAAGTGGCTCAGCACCATCAGCGCCATGAAAGCGGCGCCCGCCAGCAGCAGTGCGGCTTTGATGATCTGAATCCATGTGGTGGCGAGCATGCCGCCGAAAAACACATACACCACCATCAGTACGCCGACGATCACCACCGCGACCGTATAGTTGAAGCCGAATAGCAATTCGACCAGCTTGCCGGCGCCGACCATCTGCGAGACGAGATAGAGCAGCACGATGACAATCGAGCTCGAGGCGGCGAAGGCGCGAATCGGGCGTTGTTGCAGCCGATAGGACACCACGTCGGCGAGCGTATAGCGCCCGAGATTGCGCAGCGGCTCGGCAATCAGGAACAGAATGACCGGCCAACTGGCGAGAAAGCCGATTGAGTAGATCAGGCCGTCATAGCCGCTCGTGAAAACCAGCGCGGAAATGCCGAGCAGCGAAGCGGCGGACATATAGTCGCCGGCAATCGCCCAACCGTTCTGGAAGGCTGTGATCTTGCCGCCGGCCGCGTAGTGGTCGGACACGCTGTTGTTCTTTTTTGCCGCCCAGCGAGTGATGAGCAGCGTGGACGCGACGAACAGCAGGAACATGCCGATCGCGATGGGATTGTGCGATCGCGCCGGCGCCGCGGTTTCGGCGGCCGCGGCGGGCAGGGCGGTGAGGGCGCCGAGAATCCCGGCAAGCGGTGCGATCGAAAACACCCTATACAAAGGAGGATGCCGTTTCATTGCCGTACTCCTTGCCGGATTTCATTCACGGCGCGGTCCTGAGTGGTGTTGGCTCGCGCGACATACACCGCGACCAGCACGAAGGTAAAGATGAACATGCCGAAGCCGGCCGGAATGCCCCACGTCGCCGGCTGGCCTTCGACGATCGGCCGGCCGAGCAGCGCCGGGGCGAAGGCCAGCGTGAGAATGAAGGCAAAGTACACGGCCAGCATCAGAACGGTGAGCGTCCACGAAAATGTGCGCCGTGCTCGCACGTGTGCCTGAAAGCGCGGATCGTCGAGCAGCGGATTGGATGGGGGCGGCGGCGGGTCGCTCGCGACATGCTGCGCGCTCATCGGATAGGTTGGGGCGCCAGGTTCCACTTTGTCTCCTTTCGAAACAGATTCTTATCGAGGCCGCGAGGGTTGAGCAAACCAATCGCAGGCCTAACGAACGTTTAAAAATCGAATTAAAAGCGTGCAGGCACGGCGGTCTCGCGCATCACCGCGTCCGGTGTGCGATAGCGCTCGGCCATTTCCCGATCGACCTCGTTCTTCAATTGCGCCTGCATGTAAGCGCCAAGATGGCGCGCGTGCTCGACGATTGCGGTGCCGACTTGCGTGCGCACGCGGCTGTATTCCACGAGCGCGTCCTGAACGCCGGCATGGCTGTTCAACGCGCCGACGAGCGCCATTGCATCGCTTGCCGCCTTGGTGACGCCCATGCCGCAGTGCGGCCGTGCGACGAACGCCGCGTCGCCGAGCAAGGCAATCCGGCCGAACGCCATCTGCGGCACTTCAAGATCGAAGATGGGCTGGAAGAGCGGCTGCGTCGACTGGGTCACCACTTCGGCAAACTGCGGGGCCAGCAGCGTGTGCGCCGCGTTTTCCATGTCGGCGAGCACCTCGTCGCGAATCAGCGTGGGGGGAATGCCGCCTACCCAGCGCTTGCCGGATGCATCGGTCAACAGGTTCGGCAACTGGATGTCTTCGCTCGTCGCGCGATACCAGACGAAGTTGTAGCGGCGTTCGCCCGGTCTCGTGCTGTTGTTCTGACCGGCAACCGGATAGCCGAGAATCTGTTCGTGCGGCGGCAGGCAGAAGGCGAACTTGTCGAACAGCGCCTCGCGTGTGGCGCGTGACAGCGACGTTTCATCGACAAGGCCGCGCCATGCGACGTAACCGGCATATTGAAGCTTCACGTCGGGCAGGAACTGCTCGCGAATCGCCGACTTGAATCCGTCCGCCGCAATCACGAGGTCCGCGTGCAATACCGTGCCGTCACTGAGCGTCACGCTGGCCTGATCGGGGCCGTCCTGCACGAACGCGACCGTGCCGCCGGAATGGTAGTGGATAGCGGGCAGGGCGGCGCGCAACACGTGATACATCTTGCCCCACGCGGTCAGGGTCTGCGGCATTTCGCGCTCGGACAACACCGCGCCGCTCTGTGCGAATGTCACGCGCGACTGCACTTTGACGCCGATCGAGTCGTCGATTGAAACGCCCGCGGCGGTCATTGCCTCGAACAGTTCGGGGTGCGTGACGATGCCGGCGCCACGCCCGGCCAGTTCTTCAGGAACGCGCTCGAATATGTCGACGTGCCAGCCGTTGCGGACCAGCAGATTGGCGGCAAACAGGCCACCCAGCGAGCCACCGACAATGATCGCCTTTGAACGTGAGGAAGGATTGGTCATGATTACGCTCCTGCGTTGATGGATGCCCGATCAATGGCTGGATTGGCTTCGGCCAGATGGGAGAGTTCTTCTGCGGGGAAATTCAGTTCGATGGTCACGCCGGACGGATCTTCCATGAACACCTGATGCAGGCCGAGGCTCGGCACGGTGCGATCGCGCCAGGCCACGCCTTCTGCTTGCAGTGTTTTCCACATGGCTTCGACGCCGGTCGCGAGAAACGCAATGTGATCGACTGTGCCGGTTCCGGTGGCGGTTTCGGGCAGTGCCTTGTCGCCGAGATACGCGGTGAGACCGGCGGCATTGTCCGGATCGACGCCGATGATGTGGACGGTGCCGAAGTCAGCTTCGTCATCACCCTTGTAAAGCCACGCGCCGGGAAAATCGAAGGGCGGGCGGTAGCCGCGCCTGAAACCGAGAATCCGCTCGTAGAAGCGGCAGGATTTCTCGAGGTCCATGGTGCGGATCGAGTAGTGGGCAAGCTTTGAGACGGGCATGAGGAACTCCTGCTATGTTATTTATCGAACGATTAGTGATCGGTAGATAAATAGTAGGCGAATTCTTGTGCAGGAGAAAGCTGCTCACCGATGGTGTTTACCCTGGAAAACTCGCTCGAAAACGCAAAGGAGGTTTGCGCAATGGGCAATGAGAGGGGCGATGAAACGAGTGGCCGGCTATGGTGCCGGCCGGTGTCAGGCTTTGGTTCTGGCGGGGGCTTTCGAGGCGTGCTTGAGCGCTGCGGGCACGCCGTTGAGGAAGGCGTCGACCTGGCGCGCAATGTGGTCTTCCACGTTGTCGCTGACCGGCAGCCCGTAGATCCACTTGCGCACGCCAAGATAGAAGATGCTGGCGTGCAGGCTCCAGATCAGCTCCAGATCGACGTCGCGCTGCTTGCTGCTAGACGATGCCGGCAGGTCGTAGGCCGAGCGGATTTCCGCCATGACGGGCAGGAACACGCGTTCTCGCAGCCGCGACAGATATTTGGAGTTGATGCCTTCGCGCGTCAGTCCGGCGAAGATGAAAATCCGGATCCATTCACGGCGCAGGATCACAGCGGCATACGCCGAGTAGAACCTGACCATGCGTTCCTGGATCGGCACCGAGCGGTCCTTGATCAGACTCTCCCAACTCGTATCCCATTGATAGACCTCTTCGTACACACGGTCGATCAAGGCTTCTTTACTCGGAAAGTAGCGGTAGAGCAGCGGCTGCGTCACGCCGAGCTGACGTGCGAGTTCGCGGGTACTGCCGGAGAAGCCGTGCGTGGCGAAGTGGTCGACGGCCTTCAGCACGATCTGACGCTCCCGCACTTCGGGAGCGAGGCGGCGCGTGACGCCCTTCTCGATGTCCTGCACCTCGCTTTTCGACGCCGCCTCGGGCGTCTGCACTTTTCTCGGCATGGTGTGTCCGGTACCCGGGATGTTCGCACGCATCATACAAAGATTACCCCTGTCTGGCTAGGCGAGAGCGCCCGCGAGGCCACGCGGGCCGGGCGTGCGCCAGGCACGTTGGAAGCGCACGCCACGTTCGCTTGCGATGCACGGCGCGATCGGGCCGGCGGTGGTTGGTACAAAATTTTTGAACGATACGTTCAGTTTTTTCCGCGCATGCAAAAGCGTCGCTGCTTTAGACTCCGGGGAGCCGTCTCTGAGTGTTCTTTCCTCAGTTCTCCCCGCCGTCTTCCCCCGGCTGTTCTTTTATCCGCTGTGTTTGGGATGTTCAGGTAATGATTCGCATTGGCTCGCTTCAGGTAGACGTTGAGCGTCGGGAAGTGTCTCTCGACGGGCAGCCTGTGCGCCTCGGCAGCCGTGCGTTCGACATGCTGGCCGTGCTGATCGCCGCGAACGGCGGGCTCGTGTCGAAGGACGAGTTGCTCAAGCAGGTCTGGCCGAACGCGGTTGTCGAAGAGAACAACCTTCAGGTCCATATGTCCACGCTCCGCAAGATGCTGGGCGAGAACCGCGGGCTGATACAGACCGTGTCCGGACGAGGCTACCGGCTGGTTCCGGGCGTGTCGTCGGCGGCTGCCTCCGGTAACGCTGATGATGATGATGACGACAAGCTCGAGCGTGTCGACCAGGAAGATAGCGTCCCTCACAACCTGCCGGTCAATCTGTCGGCGCTGATCGGACGGGACCTGGCGCTTCGAGACGTTTCGCTGGCGCTCGCGTCGGCCCGCCACGTGACGCTGCTTGGTTCGGGCGGCATCGGCAAGACCCGGCTGGCCGTGGAAGTCGCGCGTGATTCGCTCGCGCGCTTCCCGGACGGCGTCTATCTGGTCGCGCTCGCCTCGGCCTCCGATGCGAGCAGCGTGCTCGCGGCGTTCGCGACCAGCATCGGCGTGAATCCGGCGAGCGGACCGCTTACGCTTGCGCGCTTCAGCAAGGAGTTCCGAGAACGTCGCGTGCTGTTCGTGCTCGACAACTGCGAGCACGTACTCGGCCACGCCGCCGAACTGGCCGAGACGCTGCTGAACGTCGGGCCGGGCGTGCACGTGCTCGCCACCAGCCGGGAGCCGCTGCGCATCCAGAACGAACACCTGTATTGGGTCGCCGCGCTGCAGGTGCCCGCCCAGGACGAGGACAGCGAGAACGTCCCGCAATACAGCGCGGTCGAGTTATTCCTGTCGCGCGCTCGCGCGATCGACGCGCGTTTCTCATCGGATGAGAAAAGCATGCAGCTGACCGGCACGGTGTGCCGCCGGCTCGACGGCATACCGTTGGCGATTGAACTCGCGGCGGCGCGCGCTGCGATACTCGGCATCGCGACACTGGCAAGCCATCTCGACGACCGTTTCAACATGCTGACCGGCGGCAATCGCACCGCGTTGCCGCGCCACCAGACCTTGAAGGCGACGCTCGACTGGAGCCACGCGATGCTCGACGATGCCGAGCGCGCGACGCTGCGCCGGCTGGGCATTTTTGTCAGCAGCTTTACGATGGACGCGGCGATCGCCGTGGTGAGCGACGGCGCGTTGGGCGAACCGGAAGTGATCGCGGCAATGTCGGGGCTGGTCGAAAAATCGTTGATGGTGAGGTGCGCGAAATGCGGCGAAGAACGCTATCGCCTGCTGGAAACCACGCGTGCCTACGCGATGCAGAAGCTCGAGGATAACGGCGAGCAGCGCGTGGCCGCGCTCAATCATGCGCGCTACTTCGTGGGCCTGCTGGAACGCGAAGCGCTGAGCCGCGCGGATCCCGCGAGCGCCTTTGCCGATGGCTGGTTTAGTCGAATGCACGCGCTTCTCGACGACTTGCGCATGGCGCTTGGCTGGGCCCTCTCGCCGAAGGGCGACGAAGCGCTGAGCGAAACGCTGGCCGTCAAAGTCGTGTTCCTTCTCTATGAACTGTCGCTGGTCGACGAGTGCTGCGCATGGGCACGGCGCGCCCTCGACAGCGTGGCCGCGACGCACCACGGCTCGCGCTCGACTCGTCATCTGCGCGTGCGTATGCAGCTGAAGGCGGCGCTTGGGGCGTCCCTTGTGTACGTCAACGGACCGAACCAGGAAACCTTCGGCATCTGGTCCGAGACGCTTGCCTCGGCGATTGCGCTAGGGGACCACGCGTTCGAGGCTCGCGCGCTATGGGGCATGTGGAACGCGAGTCAATCGTCCGGTGCGGCGCGCAATGCGCTGGCGTTCGCCGGGCGCTTCGCCTTGCTCGCCTCCGAGGTGGGCGATGCGGCGAGCGCGGTGCTGGCCTACCGGCTGCTCGGCATCGCGTCGCATTATGCGGGCGATCAACGGCAAGCCCGCGCGTCGCTTGAACAGTTCCTGCAGCACAGCGACGGCTTGCATCAGCGCCTGCCGCTGGGCCAGTCCGTCGATCAACGGATCGTCGTTTGTGCGACGCTCGCGCGCGTGCTGTGGCTGCAGGGGTGCCGCGATCAGGCGCTGCGGCTCGCTGAGGATAGCCTGGCCGCCGCGTGCGATCAGCAACAAGCGATCGTGACGACTTATGTGCTGGTCGAGGCGCTCGTTCCGCTCGCGCTGTTGTCGGACAAACGGGATCGTGCGGCGCACGCCATCGCGTTGCTCAAGGATGTGTCGGCGCGCGCTGGGTTGAGCGTCGCGCAGGCGTGCTGCCGCTGTTTCGATGAATACCTGCACTCGATGGACGACGTGTCGCACGAGCGTTTGCAGGCCTTCCGCGCCGCGCTGGACGATCTGGAGTCGCTCGAGTTCGGTGCGCCGCGCGCCATGCTCGCCGGGCAATACAGCGTGGCGCTCGGCCGCGCCGGTCGGCGGGACGAGGGGATTGCCGCGGTTGTGCGCGCGCTGGAGCACTGCGATGAAACTGGGGACCTTTGGTATGTCAGCGAGCTCAGGCGCATCCACGGCGAACTGCTGCTGATGGAGCCGGTGAGCGGGGTCGTGTCCGTTTCCGGTTCCGTTTCCCATGAGGTGGAGAGGGATGCGGAGGTGTACCTGGCCGCGGCTTTGGATGAGTCGCTAATGCAAGGCTGCCGCTCGCTGCAATTGCGGGCCGCGACCAGCCTCGGGCGGCTTTGGCACGCGCAGGGCCGAAGCGGGGAGGCTGCGCAGCTTTTGACGTCGGTCTGTTCGAGCTTGACGGAGGGGCTCGACTGGCGGGATTTCAAAGCTGCTGGGGATTTGTTGCGGATTATGGGCGCGTCCTGCGACAACGCCGATGCGCGCGCCAGCAAGCGTGCCGGCAAGCCTGCGGTGGCGAGTTCATCCGATGCGCCGCCGAGTGCGGAAGTACCCGAGCGTGGTTAGGCGGCGTTGGCCCGTGCTCGATTCATCTCCTGCGGCTCGTCAACCCAGCGCGACCTCAGCGGCGGCTTCCAAAGTTCAACGGTCAATCGCACCTGACCGAGTGCGACCCTACCGCGCATGATGTGTAGGATACCTAGCTGTGTTCATGCCGGTTACGAACTCTTTGAACACGCACAGTCGCCGCAAACGTTTGCTGTCCACGGCTCCCCCGGGCGACGATCAAGCATCGAGGTGGTGCTTATCGCGCAGCAAGGTTATGCTTCGATACACCCCACTACCCCGGAGCGTCCCATGCAGAAAGTCCGTCGTTTCGCGTTCCTTGCGTTGACATGCAGTGTTATCGGTTTGTCCCATTCATCGAACGCATCGGCCGACTCTGCCGATCCGCAACGACGCCTCATGCAGGTCGTCTCGTTCGGGGACAGTCTTTCGGACGTTGGCACCTACGCGTACGCCCGACAATTCGGCGGCGGCACCTACACCACTAATCCGGGCGCTATCTCCGTGCAGGTTATCGCGGAACATTATGGGTCGGGCCTCACGCCCGCGTTGACGGGCGGCTTCGGGCAGCCGAGCGTCGTTCATCCGGAGGGATTTGGCTACGCTCAAGGGGGCGCCCGAGTCGCCGGGCCGCCGAACCCCGGCGATGCAACGGGCGACACCGGCGAGTTGCAGACTCCACTGACCTTACAGGTGGCTGCCTATCTCCAGTCGCATACACGCTTCACCGGCCAGCAACTCATACTGATGCAAGGCGGGGCCAATGACGTTCAGGACGCCTACGGCGCATGGGCGGGAATGGTTGCGAACGGCGGCGATCCGGGCGCCTCGTTGCAAGCCGCGATACCTTCGCTGAGACAGGCGGCGCAACAATTTGCGGGATTGGTGCACAATGTGCAACAACACGGCGCCACACATATCGTTGTTCAAAACGTACCGGACATCAGCAAGGCGCCGATCGCGAGCCTACTCGAGCAGCAACTGCCAGGCTCCGCAAAAGTGCTTCGGCGTCTGGCGCAGGTATTCAACATCGCGCTGGATGAGGCGCTCCCTTCATCGCCGGCTGTGCTGCGAATCGACGCGTTCACGTTCATAGATGAAGTATCTAAGAACTATCGCCAACTTGGTTTTCGCTTCGACGGCAGCATCGGCACCAACGTAGCATGCGCGCCGGCAAACCTGCCCCCGGTATTTCAAGCCGATGACACCAGCGCGCTCTTCTGCTCGCGCTCGACGTATGTCTCCCCCCATGCTGACAACATCTACATGTTCGCCGACGCGTATCATCCGACGACTCACCTGCAAAAGCTCATAGCGGACTACGTCGTGGCCAAGATCGACACGTGGTTGCACGAATAGCTCATCGCCCTGGCCCTTCGTTGCCGCGAACGTCAGCCCGGCGACGAAGTGCCTCTGCATGGCGAAGAACATCGTGACCGACGGCAGCCCCGCCAGTGTCAATCCCGCCGAGACGAGGTTACACGCCGTCGCCGACTGGCCTTTGAGCGCGGCGACACCCGCGGTAATTGGCGCCGCCTCGTCTTCCGTGGGCAGGCAAAGTGCCCAGAAATAGTCGTTCTACACGAACGTAGAGACCAGGATTGGGCTTACCCCGATTCCGTGGACGGCTTGAAGACTGGAATTCCAGTCTCATGACTGCGCAGCGTTATCCCCGGCTGGCGTGGCGGAACCCGTGCTTAGGGCGGCGGTTATTGATTTCCTGATTTTCTTCTTTCTCGAATTGGACGAGTGAGCGCCGGCCGAGTGAGCTGTGTCGACGCCTTGGGTTGTACCAGCCTTCGAGCCAACTGAACGCGACCATGCGCGCATCAGCCTTGCTCCTGAAGCACTCGGGGTCGATCAGTTTGCGCTCCAGGCTGGCAAAGAAGCTCTCTGCCATTGCATTGTCGCAGGCGTCGCCCACGCTGTCCGTCGACCGACGAACGCCCATGTGTTCGCAGCGCTTGCCGAAGGCAAAGTTCGTATATTGACTTCCCTGGACGGAATGAAATGCGAGGCGCTCTCGGGACCGCAGCGGAAGCGGCAGATCACGGCCTACTTCGGCCATTCAACCCAGCCGATCTCCACGGCGGCTTCCAAGGTAGAACGGCCGTCTGTTGACATGCATGGCCAGGTGCGGCAAGGCCCGGCAATGTGACAGCGCCATGAAAATGCCAATGTGTGGATTCGCACACTTCTGCTCGGATTCGTCTTCGGGCTTCGTGCCCGGAGCACTATTTTTCAGAAGCACGTCCCTCGGCTGACACAACCGGCGCGGAACGTGCCGACCTGTTCGGCCCGCCGATCTGATTGCGCCGTACGGCATCCTTACTTGCCCGCCGCCTCCGTGAAAAAGCCATCCGGTCTCTTGATGGCGGCCGTCGCATGTGCTGAAAATTGGAGGGACGTCATGAAACGAATCTGTGCCGCACTCCTTGTGGCAGTGCTGAGCGCGGCTATTGCGTCGGAATGTCAGGGGCAGTACACGACTGACTGGATAGCGAATACGTTTGGGACTAACGCCACGCACGTAGGTAACGCCGCGCGTTCGATGTGGGTCGCACCAGAAGGCACCATCTACACTGCTTCCATGTGGGATGAGAACGAAGGTGGCATTGCGATCTACAAGAACGGTGCTAACGCGGGCAGCATCGGCGCGCACGGCGAGCCGCAGGGCTCGGCGATAACCGGCAATGCGACGTACCTTTGGGCTCCCCGCCAATTCGGTCGTGTCAACGGCGTCTTCGTGAACGGGACGGTCTTCCGCTATATCCGCGCGACTGGTGCGAACGACCAGCAGATTCAGGTCAGCGCTGACACCACCGAGCGGCGCGCAGACGTCATCACCGGCATCGCCACGTGGGGCCAATACTGGGCCGCATCTGATCATCCAGGCAACCGCGTCCGCGTCTACAAAACGGACGGCACCTGGGTCCTCGACATCCCCGTGACTGATCCTGGCGCCATTGCCTTTGACCGCAACGGCAACCTGGTCATCGCGCAAGAGACCGAAGGCGCACTCCAGCGCTTCAAGCTCTCCGGCCAGTCCCTCGGCACAGTCACGCTCGCCGCAGGCGTCCAGCCTCACGCCCTCTACTTCGACCCGACGACCCAGTACCTGTGGATCGGCGACGCCGGGCCAGACCAACAGGTCAAGATCTACGACACGCGCACTTATACGCAGGTCTCAACCTTCGGCATCAAGGGTGGGTACCTGGACGCAACCACTGGAACCAAAGGCCAGGTAGGCAGCTTGCGCTTTGCTCGAATCGATGGCATTGGGCGAGACTCTGCGGGCAACACCTACATCCTCTCCCAGCCTTGGGGCGGCAGTTGGGACAACGGACGAACAGGAGGCACGGACATCTATGCGTACGGTTCGACTGGAGCACTTAAGTACAGGTTGCTGGCGCTGAATTTTGAAGCTATTGGAGCGCCGGACCCAGCGGCAGATGCTGGAATTTTCTACAGTGGCGTCAACGTCTACAGTGGTACGGGTGGTGCAAACTGGTCCTTCGTCGCCAATACGGTTGATCCCTTCACCTACCCCGACGATCAGCGACTGAACTCGACCACCTACCCAGGCCGCGGCTTGCACTTCGGCATGATTGCGAGCGCAGGAACAAACAGGGTGCTGGTCGCCACTGACCAGAACCCCGACGGCTTCTATTTCTTCCACTTCGACCCAGCCCAAGGCTATATCGCCGTTCCGGACGGGGCATTGCCGGGCACGCTATTTAATGCCACTGCGCGGGTCCGCAACGGCTTCTGCCTCGACAGCAGGGGCGACGCGTGGGCGGGCCTGGACAAGACGAACCAGATCTGGCACTGGCCCCTTACCGGGTTCGATGCTAACGGCAAACCGTCATGGGGAGCGCCTGTGACTGTGGCGACTCCTGCGTCGATCGGCGACTTGAGCCGCATCATTTACCTGCCAGAAAGCGACACGATGATTCTCGGGCAGCGCATCACGGGCAGCACGGACTGGACCGGCATCGGAACCCGCGTAGAGGTCTATCACGGTTGGCTCGCCGGCAACACGACCAACCCCAATCCGGTAATCACCCTCTCCAGTGCGAACCCGAAGTCCCTCACCGCTGCTGGCAACTACCTGTTCGTTGGCTACGTCCACACTGTGCCCAACATCGACGCCTTCAATCTGACGTCGGGCAGCCTGGACAACACATTCACCAACAGCAACCCCAGCAACGTGTACGTCGGCAATGATGTGGATTCAATGTACGGGCTGAGATCGGTGCTGCGTTCGAACGGTGAGTATGTTGTGACCAAGGACGACTACAACGGCACCAGCATCGTTGTTTATCGTTGGACTCCTTGATCACCCATGTCTGTCGTACCTACTCCCCCGGCCTCGGACTGGCAATCTTGCAAACGATAGCGCGCAGACAACGGCGCGTTGCCAATGAATCATTGACCGATGAACGGTGAAACCCGCAGTGGAATCGCGTCCGTCACACGTCAGCCTGCAAGCGGACCGTCGCGACATTTGCTCGAGTGGCAGAATCTGGCCGACGGACTAAACCGCTCGCGCGGTAGGGGCTACGGTCTGACGCTGAAGGTCAGGGAGAGGCCGGTCACGCGGCTTTATGTTGGCGAATGAGGCAATCCGCCTCGTTCTTCAGCAGGAGCCGAATCATGACCTCCT
>DASVNP010000373.1:0-6610 GCA_036383775.1 Paraburkholderia sp.
GGTACCGAAGATCTCGGTGGCGGCCTGAAGGCACTGTTCGTGCTGGAAAGCGGTTTTAACAGCGGCAACGGCACGCTCGGCCAAGGCGGCGCACTGTTCGGCCGTCAAGCGTATGTCGGTCTGTCGCAAAACAACGTCGGCTCGCTGACGTTCGGTCGCCAGTATTCGTTTTCGACGGATTACCTGGGCGGCAATTACTCGACGGGTGGCCAAACCGTCGCGGGTAACTACGCTTACCACATCAACGACGTCGACCAGTTGACGTCGAGCCGTATCAACAACTCAGTCAAGTTCAGCAGCGCGAATTTCGCGGGCCTGACCTTCGGCGCTATGTACGGCTTCTCGAACACGGCAGGCGCTTTCGCTGGCGTACCGGGCACCGGCACGGCCACCGCACCGGTCACGGGTTCCGCGCGCGCATACAGCTTCGGCCTGAACTACGCAAACGGCCCGTTCGGCGTGGGCGCAGCGTACACGGACATCCGCTACCCGGGCCAGTCAGCGCCGGCTTTCTCGACGTCGCTGGCTAACGTGACGTTCCCGACGATCGGCACGGGTCAGATCCAGGATCTGCGTACGTTCGGCGTTGGCGGCCGCTACTCGATCGGCGCAGCCACTCTGTGGGCGCTGTACACGAACACGCGCCTCGCTCCGATCACGGGCAGCGCGACCACGTTCGCCGCGTACGAAGCAGGCGCGAAGTACGCGTTCACGCCGGCGCTGACGGCAGGTGCTGGCTACACGTACATGCACCTGAGCGATGCAAATCGCGGCCACTGGAACCAGGCCGACCTGAGCATCGACTACGCACTGAGCAAGCGCACGGACATCTACGCACTGGGTATCTATCAGATCGCTGCTGGCCACAACGGTACGCAAGATCTGCAAGCCCAGATCGGTTCGAGCACGAGCTACTTCAGCACGTCGGGCAACGGTGCGGACAACCAACTGGCCTTCCGCGTCGGTATCCGTCACAAGTTCTAAGCGAGCCTTACCCTGCCAGCGAGGAACGCGAGTTCCTTGCTGTCCTGAGGTTCTGGAAAACGCCCTACGGGGCGTTTTTCTTTTGGGGAACAGGTTTTCGAGCAGCCGACACGCCTGGGCAAAACCCCCTTTACCACCCTCTCCAGGCCGCGCTCGCGGCCTATACGCATGCGATCTCGCATCACCGGAATTAGCTCGTCCGGTCAAAAACAAGTGGATCCCAGCGTCATCTTGTATAGACATTAACGCACGCATGTTGATGTTAAAGGTGTATATACCGCCTTGCCACGCGGCACACGTACGACCGCCAAACTTAGCCAGCATCCGCTGAAAACCGGCCTAAATTCTTACATTCTGCTAATAGCATACGAGAAAACCCCAGTTGCTTCGCAGAATATTGACCGGCTATCTTGTATATACAAGTTGTGAAAACCAGCATCTCTCGCACGCCAGACTCGATATGTCTAGACAACACTGACACATCGA
Organism: Paraburkholderia sp.; assembly: GCA_036383775.1. Taxonomy (GTDB): domain Bacteria; phylum Pseudomonadota; class Gammaproteobacteria; order Burkholderiales; family Burkholderiaceae; genus Paraburkholderia. The sequence continues at coordinate 1,471 of DASVNP010000373.1, forward strand.
ATACCAGACGCTGCGAGGGACTCGAACCCCAACACCCGGTGTCACGAACTACCCCTTGGAGATGTCATGAAGAAGCTTGCCCTGTGTTTCGCGCTCGCGGCCATTGCAACTGGCGCCTACGCAAAAGACTGGTCCACCATCCGCTTCGGAGTCGACGCGAGCTATCCGCCGTTCGAATCGAAGGGTACAGACGGCAAACTGACCGGCTTCGACATCGATCTCGGCAACCAGATCTGCGCGCGTCTGAAGGCTAAGTGCGTGTGGGTCGAAAATGACTTCGACGGCATGATCCCCGCGCTAAAGGCGAAGAAATTCGACGGCGTGCTGTCGTCGATGTCGATGACGCCGCAACGTGCCGAACAGATCAACTTCTCTGCCAAGCTCTTCAATACGCCGACGCGCCTCATTGCGAAGAAAGGCTCGACCCTCCTGCCAACGCCGGAATCGCTGGCGGGCAAGACGATTGGCGTCGAACAGGGCACGATCCAGGAAACCTACGCCAAGACCTATTGGGAGCCGAAGGGCGCCAAGGTCGTGCCGTACCAGAACCAGGATCAGGTCTACACCGACCTGCTCTCGGGCCGTCTCGACGGCGCCCTGCAAGACGCAGTGCAGGCCGACATCGGCTTCCTGAACACGCCGCGCGGCGCGGGCTTCCAGTTCGCCGGCAAGGACATCGTCGACGCGAAGATCCTCGGCAACGGCGCCGGCATTGGCCTGCGCAAGGACGACGTGGACCTGAAGGAGAAGATTGACAAGGCCATCGCCGACATCATCAAGGACGGCACCTACAAAGCCATCGAGAAGAAGTATTTCGTCTTCGACGTATACGGCAGCTAGGCGATAGCCAGGCGTCTTTCGCCGGCCTACCCGCCGTATGCCATGGTTCAACGTCACTCGTGGCGCCGGCCCAAATCGCCGGCGCCGAACGGGGACGATGTGCAATCGAGGATAGCAATATATGTTCTTTCACGGTTATGGCCCGCTTCTCCTTGCGGGCGCATGGGAAACGATCAAGCTGGCTGTGTTGTCGCTGGCTGCAGCGTTCCTGCTGGGTCTCGGAGGCGCTGCGGCGAAGTTGTCGCCGAACCGCTTCCTTTCTCGGGTCGGCACGCTCTATACAACGCTGATTCGCTCCGTTCCCGATCTTGTGCTGATGCTGTTGCTGTTCTACGGCATTCAGATCCTGCTCAACAATCTGACTGACGCCCTCGGTTTCGATCAGATCGACATCGACCCCTTCGTGGCCGGTGTCATCACGCTCGGCTTCATCTACGGCGCGTACTTCACCGAGACGTTCCGGGGTGCATTCCTCGCAGTTCCGCGCGGACAGCTCGAAGCAGGCTTTGCTTACGGCATGAGTTCGCGGCGCGTGTTCAGCCGCATCATGTTCCCGCAAATGATGCGCTTCGCTCTGCCTGGCATCGGCAACAACTGGCAGGTGCTGGTCAAGGCCACCGCGCTGGTCTCGATTATCGGCCTCGCCGACGTGGTCAAGGCTTCGCAGGACGCGGGCAAGAGCACGCTTGAGTTTTTCTTTTTCACGCTGACGGCAGGCGCGATCTATCTGGTGATCACGACGGTGTCTAACCTCGTGCTGATCTGGCTGGAAAAACGCTATTCGACAGGTGTCCGGAGGGCCGTACTGTGATCGAACTCGTCAGGCAATACTGGCAAGCCTACCTGTACACCGACGGTTACCGGTACAGCGGCCTTGTCATCACCCTATGGTTGCTGGTCGCATCGATCGGACTGGGCTTCTGCCTCGCCGTGCCGCTGGCGGTGGCCCGGTCATCGCGCAACCGCTTCATCTCCGGACCCGTCTGGCTCTATACGTACGTGTTCCGCGGCACACCGCTCTACGTGCAGTTGCTGCTCTGCTATACGGGGCTCTACAGTCTTCAGTTCGTCCACTCGCACGTTCTGCTCGACACGTTCTTCCGTAGTGCGATGAACTGTACGCTGCTTGCCTTTGCGTTGAACGAATGCGCTTACGCCACGGAGATATTTGCCGGTGCGATCAAATCGACCGCCTACGGCGAAATCGAGGCCGCTCAGGCTTACGGGATGTCCCGCTTCAAGCTCTACACCCGGATCATCCTGCCGTCCGCATTGCGGCGCGCGCTACCCAACTACAGCAACGAAGTCATCCTCATGCTGCACGCGACGACGCTCGCTTTCACGGCCACCGTCCCCGACATCCTGAAGGTGACGCGCGACGTGAACTCGGCAACCTATGCATCCTTTCAGGCGTACAGCATTGCCGCCGTGCTGTACGCCTGCATCGTGTTTACGCTGGTCTGGGCGTTTCGCCGAATGGAAACACGCTTGCTCGCGTATTTGAAGCCGCAAGGGCATTGAACCTGGCTACCCTTAGCCAAGATGGAGTGTATCGAGATATGTATAAGCTGATTGTCGACGACCTGCACAAGAAGTTCGGTGACAACGAGGTTCTGAAGGGCGTATCGCTCAAGGCCAAGGCCGGCGATGTCATCAGCATCATCGGTTCGAGCGGCTCAGGTAAAAGCACGTTTCTGCGTTGCATTAATTTTCTTGAGCAACCTTGCTCCGGGCGCATTACCCTCAACGCAGAAGAGATCCAGACCCGGCCGGACCGAAACGGCTCCTTGCGGGTGAGCGATCACAAGCAACTGCAGAAGATGCGCACGAAGTTGTCGATGGTGTTTCAGCACTTCAACCTGTGGGCGCACATGACCGTGCTTGAAAACATCGTCGAAGCGCCCATCAGCGTACTGGGGCTGAGCCGGGCCGAAGCCGAGACGCGGGCTCGCAAGTACCTGACCAAAGTCGGGCTCAACGCCGGCATGGAAGGCAAGTATCCGTCCCACCTTTCCGGCGGCCAGCAACAGCGCGTGGCCATTGCTCGCGCGCTGGCCATGGAGCCCGAAGTCATGCTGTTCGACGAACCCACGTCGGCGCTCGATCCGGAACTGGTCGGTGAGGTCCTGAAAGTAATGCAGGCTCTCGCTGAAGAAGGCCGTACGATGATCGTGGTCACACACGAGATGGGATTTGCCCGTAACGTGTCGAATCACGTGGTCTTTCTGCATAAAGGAAAAATTGAAGAAGAAGGCCATCCTCAAGACGTTCTGGTCAACCCGAAAAGCGAACGCCTAGGCCAGTTTCTTACCGGCAGCCTGAAATAACGTTGCGGACAACGTTGCGAACCGTCTCAACCCATGCGAACGGCGTTGAACGCGACCGCGTTCAGAACGGGCGCGCTGCTACTGGATTAACTTAGGCATTTGAAGTCTGGTACGCTGCGCCCTTTGCTACCGATTGCATTGGACTCGATGGAAACTCCCTTCAACGATCGCGGCGTGTCAGTCACGCGCAACGCACTCTCGTCGGCCGGCCAGGTTTTTCCGCTGCGCGACATTGTCGACGTGCAAGTCGTCACCGTGCAGAAGAACAAAGCTCTGCCCCGTGCGATATCGCTGCTCGGACTCGTGGGCGCTATTGTCGGCGGGATATGGCGCTCGCCGGTCGGTATGGTGTGCGGCACGATGCTGGTCGTGGTCGGCTGGCTCACCTGGGCGACTCAGGACATCACGCATCGTCTGATGGTGCAGACCGCGAATGGTCTGCGTGAAGCGCTCATGAGCACCGACCGCGAGTTCGTGGAGCAGGTCGCCGCCGCAGTGCACGAAGCGAAGGCCGTCGCTGCGGCGCCCAAGGCCTGAGTAGTCGCCGCCCGCTATATGCCAGGCGTGGCGCGTTAACAGAAAATTGATTCGCGGCGCGGCAGCTTTTGCGCGTCGTTGAGGCGCGCGCCGCTAGAGTGGTTGAGTGTCAACAACGCGCGCCGCCTCGCCGAATCGGCGCAATCATGATGCTCACGTCCGTTGCAACGTCTGAATTCCCCCTCCCGCGCGCAGCGCGGGAATCACGCCTGCCCCGCCGCACGCATGTCGTCGTTCCGCTTGTGATTATCGACGTCACCGTGCCCGGCACCTCGTCGGCACATGGGCGGCGCGCGTTGCATGCCGCTCTCGGCGACGATCTGCGCCTCTACGTCATGACCGTCGACCAGCAGCACGAGCGCGTGACCTTTCGCGTCGAAGTCACTTCGCGCACCCTCGACGACGTGATCAGCCTGCTGACAAGCGCCCTCGACCGCGCCACGCTCGGCCGCGCGCAGGCCACCGTGATCCGTCGTCCGCGTGACTATTGACGTAGATCAATGCTTGCATGGGCGACCTGCTAGCCCTCCCTCAAACCTTTACACATCTTTGCAATTGCCTGCGGGTGGCCGTGTAGAGTCGCCGCTCCTGTTATCGCGTGTTCCCTCCCGCAGGCCCCCGCAAGCGTTCCGGTTTCCCCGCCCACGCCGCGGCAATCCCGTAAGATTGCCGCCAGTGCTGTTCGAGTAGTCCAACCCACAGCTCACGATGCATCGCCTTCGCCAGGGACCCGCCTTTTTGCAAAGCGTGATCCTATGTTCCTGTCGTCTCTCGATGCCGCGCGCCGGCATGTCGGTTTCCAGTTTTGTCGTTCAACGGCAGCGGTGCTGATCGTGTCAAGCGCGCTCGCCGCACTGGCCGGCTGTGCCGTCAACTTTCCCACCCCCACGCCGCCGGCCTCCAATGCCGCGCTGATCAATGGCGGCAACGACGGTCTGCTGATTCCGCTGCACGTGGAGCGTGCCGATGAAGACCACGCACGCCTCGGTCTGCCGGTCCAACTCGACGGCAAACCAGTGTACATGGCGCTCGACACGGGTACGCAAGGCACGCGGGTATTGAAGTCGGTGCTGCCCGGTTCGGGCTATGCAAGCGCCGGCGGCGTGACGTCGTTGTCGTTCGCGAACGGCGTGGAGATTCTCGGCTCGGCCGTGAAGGTGCCGTTCAGCCTCGCCGGCACCACCCCAACGCCGATCGTTGCGCAAGCAGTGGACGTCGTGCGCTGCCTGCCGAACGCGCGCAAGTGCGTCGGGATGGACGGCTATACCGGCGAATTCGGCTGGGCGTTTTCCGGCATCGTCGGTGTCGGCGCCGCGCAGCCGGGCGATAGCTGCTGCACCCAACCGTTGCGCGCATTGCCCGGCAACATCGGCCAACGCTATCTGGTGCACGCGAACTTCACAAAGCCGTACATGGTGTTGAGCCCCTCGAGCACC
>DASVNP010000374.1:0-11440 GCA_036383775.1 Paraburkholderia sp.
CAAAGACTGCCGCACCACCTCGTTCCTGGTCGACACGGACCTGCTCGTCGATGCGGGCACCGGCGTCGGAGATCTCACGCTCGAAGAGATGGCCCGCATCGACGACGTCGTGCTCACGCACAGCCACCTCGACCACATCGCGGCCCTGCCGCTGATGCTCGACGCCGTGGGCAGCCGCCGCGCCCGACCGCTGCGCGTGCACGCACTGCGCGCCACCATCGAGGCGCTGCGCACGCACGTGTTCAACAACGTCATCTGGCCGGATTTCGAGAGCATTCCCAGCGCCGATGCGCCCTTCGTGAGCTTTCACGACATCGTGGTGGGGCAGATGCTGCAGCTGGGCAGTCGCGAGCCCAAGCTCGTCGAGGTGCTGCCCGCAGTTCATACGGTGCCGGCCTGCGGCTTCGCCGTGCGGCGGGCCGAAGGCGGCGCCCACTGGGTCTTCAGCGGTGATACCGAGCGCAACGCGCCGTTCTGGGAGCGCGTGAACGCGTTGGACGTGGCGATGCTGGTGATTGAAACGGCCTTCAGCAGCCGCGAGCACGCGCTGGCCGAGCGCAGCCAGCACCTGTCGCCCGCGGTGCTGGCGGATGAGCTGGCGCACATCGGGCCGGGGAAGCAATACCCGATCTACATCACGCATACCAAGCCGGCGGAGACGGACGAGATCATGAGCCAGATCGAGACGCTGGCGGTCGAGCAGGTGGCGGGGTTGGCGCAGCGGGACATTCGCTGGTTGAAGGCGGATGGGGTGCTGACTTTTTGATTTTTGGGGCGACGCACCGGCATGACAAAATTGTCACTATAGGTAGCGTCTCAAAGCAAGTTGTGTCACATGATGTAACGCAAAAGTGCCGGAAGTGACGGGTTCGGTCAGTAGAAGCCTGTGCAGGCGGGTGGCACAGATGCTGCGGAAGGTACCTCGCTCCGGGCAGGTTCCCGGGCGTAACAACCAACCAACCTGGAGTTAGTTCAATGAACCGTCGTACTCTCGCCCGCCGCGCTCAGGCCGGCTTTACCCTTATCGAATTGATGATCGTTGTGGCGATCATTGGTATCTTGGCTGCTGTGGCTTTGCCGGCGTATCAGGACTACACCGTTCGCGCAAAGGTCACGGAAGGTCTGTCGCTTGCTGCTAGCGCTAAGACGGCGATCGCGGAAAATGCCGCAAACGGCGCACCATTCTCGTCGGGCTGGACGGCTCCCGCGGCGACCAAGAACGTTGACTCTGTGGCCATCGCGGCAGATACCGGCGCAATTACCATCACGTACGCCTCGGCAATTAGCGGTGGCGGAAAAACTCTCATCCTGACGCCCGTCGACGGTGGCCCAAGTGCTTCCGCGCTGAGCGGTACCTCGAGCGCTTCCACCATCCCGTCGAATGGTTCGATCTCCTGGAACTGCAAATCGGCCGGTTCCACCTTCGGCACCGGTACTGCTGGTACTTTGGAGGCAAAATATGTGCCTGCCGAGTGCCGCAAGACTTCCTAAGTTGAGCTAACTCAACAAAGAGCCGCTAATAAGCGGCTTTTTTTTATCTGTTTGGTTTCAAAATGACTCAGTCGCCCGCGTCAAAAAAAAATGTTGGATTGTTGCTGCTTCTGCTGGGGGCGGTGATATGTGCGCTTTACATGCCGGCCGTACTCGGAAATAGCTACGCTTGGGATGACTGGGAGCTTTTTATTAACAGCCCCTACCTCAGGGATCCCACGCTGATAGCTGAAGGGCTTGTAAAACCGATCATCCCGGGAACTACATATTTTCGCCCTTTGCCCTTGGCGACATTCGCATTGGAATTTTATACGGGAGGAGTCAACCCGATCGTTTCACATGCAATCAATTTAATATTTCATCTGTCAAATACCGCATTGGTTGGCCTCATTTTTATGCGCTTGAGCCAACTTTCCGATGAAAGAAAAAAAACCTATCTAGCGTTGATCGCGATGACGCTGTATGGTGTTCACCCAACTCTTGTTGAAGCAGTGGCTTGGGCTGCTGGGCGCTTTGATTTGATGGTGACATTTTTCTATTTGTCATGCCTCTGGGTGCATTTGAGATTCAATGGGGTCAAGCGGATATTGTTCATGATGCCGCTTTATTTTTGCGCGTGTTTCAGTAAGGAGATGGCTGTAACGCTGCCCGTAGTCATTTTTTTCATAGAAGGCTTCAGAAGCCTTCAATTCACAAGCTCTAGCAAGGCTAGAGAATACTTGGTGGATTCAAGAGTGCTCGAATCAGTTGTGTGCCTTGGACTGGTGGGGTTGCTTTATCTCGGTGTGAAATCATTTTTCTTCGCGCAACTTACCCATGTTGATTCTGACGTTGCAAGTAGCTTTGGTTCAGGAGGCGCAGGAGGTGCGGCTCACACTGCTTTTGTTGGCCATACTCTTTTGTTTTACGCAAGAATGGTTCTATGGCCATTTTCCGACTTGTCTCCACATCATCCGTTTTCCATTAAAGATTTAACAAACTTGGATGTGGCCGCCGGCATTTTAGTTGTGGCACTAGTTTTCGCGGGAGCGATTTATTTAATCGTTAAGAGAAGCTCTTTCGGACTGTTTCTCGTGATTGGAGTCATTTGCTTGCTTCCTGTATCCAATATTATTCCGCTCACCATTGGTGGGAATATCGGGCACGAGCGATTTTTAGTTCTTCCGATGGCTTTTTTTTGTATGGCCGCTGTCAGTGTTTCGTTGAGCAAGGTGAAACTTTCGGCGCATATGAAAAAGGTGGCGTTCCCATCAATTTTGGTCTTGGCGTCACTGTGGATTGTTATCGCAGCGATGAATGTACGTCTCACTGCTCCGCTTTGGCGGAATGATCTGACGTTGTGGAAGTGGGCCTATGAGGTAAACCCCAATTTCTATGTGGCCAATATTGGCTATGCGGGTGCAGCGGTGCGATATCAGCAATTCGAGCTTGCCGGTCAAATACTGGAGCATGCCAAAAAAGTCGACCGCAAAGGAATGGATAATGATCTGCCTGCGGCAATTCTGGAGGCAAGAGTGCTTGGCAAAAATGAGCGCTACCCTCAAGCTATTCAAGTATTAGAGGACGCAATGGAGACGCTGGCAGGTCAGTACCGGCGTAAGTATCCAAATGCTAAGGAAGGAGTAGGTGCAATTTTGCCTGCACAACTCAAATCCGTTTATTACACCGCTCTCACAGAAGCATACGTCGCGGTAAAAGATTTCGAGAAGGCGCGGATCAACGGAGAGTTGGCGACGTTTTATGGCCCTGCATATTCATTGGCTTGGTTTTACAAGGCTCTCGCATCCTACGGCGCTGGCAATTGGCCAGAGGGGCAAGTTGAGTACGCTAAAGCTCATCGCTACATGATTGAAATCGGTGTGGAATCGCTCGACACCGTCAGAAAAAATTTCCTTGGTAGACTTTGCGGCAAAAACTCGTCACCTGTTGACGTGTGCTCGCAGTTCGCTGCGGAGTAGAGCGCAACCTGCAAGCTATTTGGTGGGTTGTGCGTTTACAGCAACTCCGGGAAGTTGAAGCCTTCTTGAGGACGGTCTCGCCAGCCGTTGTCGCGTTCGCTGTTCTCAGGCTGTGGGACTAAGAAGGCGCGTTATCAAGAGTGCAACCGCGACACCAACAAGAATACCGGCGCCGACCTCAACTCGACTGTGACCCATCCGCTCGCGCAAGGGCGCTTCCTCTAGTGAAGAAGTGCGCAGCTTATTGAGAAACGCCGCGTGCTTACCCACTTGTCGGCGCAAGCTAGTCGCATCAAGCACGACGATGAACGCTAGTGCAAGTGCAACACCAAACGCAGGATGATCAATCCCATGCTTGAGGGCAACAAGTGTGGCCACACTGCTCACGATCGCACTGTGGTTGCTCGGCAGTCCGCCATAGCCGATTAACCCGAATGCAAGCTTGCGTGCGTGCACGCTATTGATGACGAACTTCGAAGTCCCAGCAATAGCCCACGCCAGAAACGGTGTGACAACATAAGAAAAATCCGTAGCCATTGCTCATCCTAGTCCAGGCCATAGTGCCCAGACGCAAGCGACGATCCACAGCACCACAGTCACCATCAGTTGCCAGTCCGCCAACAAGGCGTCGGTAGGCGACTCTCCACCGTCGAGCTTCTCGACCATGTACCAATATCGAAATAAGCCGAAGAGCACGAGAGGTACGGTGAACACGAGCTGAGGACGTGCCGACATTACAAACATGCTGTAGAAGACCAGCGCACCGGTGGCCGACATTTCGGCATAGCGATCCACCAGAGATAGTGAATACTTCTCCAAAACCTTGCGTCCATCTGAACCGCTGAGGCTCAGTTCTTGCCGGCGCTTCACGGCCGCCAAGTAGAGCGCGAGGCATAACGTGGTAACGAACATCCAGCTCGACACTGGTACCGATAGCGCCATGGCGCCTGCATACACCCGTAAAACGAAGCCTATGGCAATCGTGAAGATGTCGATAACTGGCTGGTGTTTAAGCGCAAAGGTGTAGGCGACGTTGAGCACCATGTAGGCTGCTATCACAAGCACGACCTTGGGTGCCCAGAACCAGCCGCAGATCTGTAGTGCGTATAGAAAGGCAAGTAACGCAAGTCCCATGGAAACCGGGATTGCGCCCGAAGCCAGCGGACGGGTCTTGGATTTCTTGGGGTGCTTGCGATCACGCTCGATGTCGTGAATGTCGTTGATGATGTAGGTTGCCGAAGAACCGACACAGAACAGGGCTACAGCCAGCAACGCGTGCGCCACGGAATCCGGGTTGACGAATTCCCCAGTGAAGACCAGCGGTGCCAGCACGAAAGCGTTCTTGATCCATTGCTTCGGCCTCATCAGCGCGATCAATCCGCGCATTTGCGTCCAGGGTGAAGAGGGTGCGATTGATTCATGCATGACAATCTGACGCCTGTGATGTGAGGCCCGTTGTGTGAAAGACTTCAGAATGAAGCTGGCGATCTCTTATGCGTTCTTTGCGATGGTCGCCACTATGGCGAACATCGCGTCGCAGGAACTCGCGATCTCGGTGTATGGAAGCATCTTCGCGGTTCCCTTGTCGGTCTTGGTGGGTACGGCTGTGGGGCTGGTGGTGAAATATGTTCTGGACAAGCACTACATCTTCCGGTTTCGTACGCGCAGTGCCATGCATGGCGGCCAGACTTTTGTGCTCTACGTGCTGATGGGCCTCGCGACCACCGCTATTTTCTGGGGATTTGAGTTCGGTTTCCATCACTTCTTCGCTTCTCGCGAAATGCGCTACCTCGGCGGCGTCATAGGGTTGGCAATTGGCTACATCGCCAAGTACCACCTAGACAAACGCTACGTCTTCAAGGACCGCGTTGCATGAGGCCGGTTTCGTCATGGGGCCGACTCAGCGCGGACCCTCACGCGGTCGTGAATCTGCGCGATCCCGATGCCGTGGCATCGGTTCTTGCTGAGCGCCGGCCCGGCATTGCACTTGGCATGGCACGCAGCTATGGCGATGTGTGCCTTAACCCTGGAGGCGTTCTGTGGAGCACGAAGGGGCTGGATCACCTAGTTCACTTCGACGAGCAACTCGGTCGTTTGAAATGCGAAGCTGGAGTGCTGGTACGCGACATTCAACGGCTTGCAATCCCCAGGGGTTGGATGCTTGCCGTGACCCCTGGGACTCAGCTCATCACCGTCGGAGGCGCAGTCGCAAACGATGTGCATGGAAAGAATCATCATGTGCAAGGTTCTTTCGGAGACCATGTGCGATGGCTGAAGCTGCTTCGCACGGATGGCGAGATCATTGAATGCGGCCCTGCTGATCGAACTGACTGGTTTGCCGCAACTGTCGGCGGCATGGGCTTGACCGGTGTTGTGCTCGAAGCCGAACTTCAGCTTCGCCGAGTGAGCGGTCCGTGGATGCAAGCCGAGACGTTGCCGTATGAGAGTCTCGATGAATTTTTCGAGCTCGCAGATACTTCGGAGGAAGATTGGGAGCATACCGTTTCCTGGATCGATTGCATCGGCTCTCGGGAAGGGCGTGGCTTGTTCATGCGCGCCAATCATGCGAAAGCACAGGTCCGCCCTGAGCCTCGCATCCGCTCGGTGGCAATGCCTCTTGTGCCCCCCATGTCGCTCGTCAATCGGTTGACGTTGCGGCCGTTCAATGCGGCGTACTTCCATTTGCACAAGGCCTCTACAACCGTCGTGCATCACGAAGCATTCTCCTATCCATTGGACAATGTGCGAGACTGGAATCGACTCTACGGCCCCCGGGGGTTCTACCAGTACCAGAGCGTCATACCGCGACCGGTACAGCGCGAGGTATCGAAGGCCATGTTGAATGAGATCGCTCGTTCCGGCGAAGGCTCGTTCCTCGCCGTCCTGAAGACATTCGGCCAGCGCTTGTCGCCGGGCATGCTCAGCTTCCCAATGCCAGGCGCCACACTTGCATTGGATTTCCCGAACCGCGGAGATCGCACACTGGCGCTCTTCAGCCGACTCGACGCGATAGTGCGCGAAGCCGGAGGCCGAATTTATTGCGCCAAGGATGCGCGCATGCCGCGAGCGCTGTTTGAGGTGGGTTATCCGCGCCTGGCGGAGTTTTTACCGTACCGCGACCCGGGGATCAGTTCCGCGATGTCGCGTCGCTTAATGGGAAGCTGAATTGACATCCGCGAATCGAAAAATTGTCGTCGTAGGCGCAACCTCATCCATCGCCGAGCACTGCGCTCGAAATTGGGTCAAGGCTGAGGACGTCGACTTGGTGTTGGTGGGACGAGATCTGCAGCGCACCGAGCGTGTAGCGACCGACCTCCGCGTGAGGAGTCCTTCCTCCAGGATTCAAACGATGCAGGCTAACTTCGCGAGGGCCGACGCCATTGCAGACCTAGTTCGGACGATCATCACGCAAGGTTTGCCCGATGTCGTGCTCATCGCGCATGGCTCATTGCCCGATCAGGATGCATGCCAGCAGAGTTTGGCATCGGCCTGCGACGCTTTGCAGATCAATGGCGTGTCCCCTGTGCTCTTCGCGGAAGCGTTTGCGTCTCCAATGGGGCAGGCCGAACGCGGAACGATCGCCATTATCGGATCCGTCGCAGGCGACCGCGGCCGCAAGTCCAACTATGTCTACGGCGCAGCAAAAGGGCTCGTTTCGCGATATGCCGAAGGGCTGCAGCATCGTTTTGCCGGAACAGGCTTGCGCATCGTTTTGATTAAACCGGGGCCGACAGACACGCCGATGACAGCGGAGTTGAAGGCGCGCGACGCGCGGCTCGCACCAGTCGAGGATGTTGCGCGCAGCATTGTCAAGCGTATCAACCGGGGCGACAGCGTAATCTATGTCCCAGGTAAATGGCGTTGGATCATGTTGATCATTCGACATCTGCCTGGATTCATCTTCAACAAGTTGAACATTTAGAGTGATGCGGGAAATCCGTCGCATCTAACTGGACGCCCAATAGGCCTGAGGCGAGTGCAAAACACCCTGTAACATGAGTCGATGCGCCACACCAATCTCGGGCAACGCTTTCGGGCGCTAGCCTCGTCTGACAAACTCATCGTCAAGCAGGCCTACCTCAGGGTCTTGATATTTGGCCTTTTCTTCGTCGCGGTTGTCAAAACCGCTTGGGTCAGCGAAGACGCGTTCATCACGTTCCGGACGGTCAGCAATGCCCTTAGCGGATACGGCCTGACGTGGAATCCCATCGAGCGGGTGCAGGCGTTCACTCACCCTCTTTGGCTCGCTCTGCTCTTGCCCTTCACTGCTTTGAGCGGCGATCCGTATTGGAGCAGTCTTGCTCTAAGCCTCGTGGCGCTGGCCGTGACATTGTTCCTGATGGGGCGCATCTGGGGAAAGTGGGATATTGCAGCTCTGCTGGCAACTGCAAGCCTGCTTTGGTCGCAGGCATTCATCGACTTCAGCACGTCCGGCCTTGAGAATCCTTTGACGCATGCGTTGTTGGCGGCGTATGTGCTGGTATGGCTGCGCGAAGAGTTGCCGCGCAGAACCTTCCTGCTGGCATTGCTGGTGTCGCTTCTGTTTCTGACGCGGCCTGACGCAATAGTTCTTGTAGGCCCAAGTCTCGCACTGCACGTTTGGCAAAAGAGGCAGTGCTTCGCGCAGACTGCCGTGAGCTTAGCCATTGGGCTTCTTCCAGCGGCACTCTGGGTGGCGTTCTCGCTCTTCTACTACGGGACTCCAGTCCCAAATACCGCGCTCGCGAAAGTTCAAAACGGGCACACCCTAGCTGAGAATGCCCAGCAGGCTATCAATTACATCGAGTGGACGATTGATCGCGACACAGTTTCCGCCATTCTGCTGTTGGCAGGGGCGGCGGGTGGATTGTGGGGGCGCAAGCTGAGAGCGTTTGCGATCGGCCTCTTCCTCTGGATCGCATACCTCTTCTATGTCGGCGCTGACTACATGGGCGGCCGATTCTTCAGTGCGCCACTATTAGTCGCCTGCGTGCTCGTTGGCCTCCAACTCCGCAAGTACGGAGGCCTCTCGAAAGCATTGTGGGCAGCCTATCTCGCCGCAAGTGTTGCAGCATTGCAGGCCACACTCTTTTCTCCCTACACGTTCGACCAAAAGATCCTTGTGGAGAGCGGAATCGCCAATGAAAGAGGTTTCTACTACCAGCAACTGGGTGCTCTCCCGGTCCTTCGACGGGGTACCTGGAAATCGCATCCGTGGCTTCTCGAGGGAGACGCGCTGAAGGATGTTTCAGGCATCTACACGCGATGTGCGATAGGAATGACCGGCTACGCCGGTGGCCCGGGTATATATTGGATCGATCCTTTGGCCTTGACGGAGCCATTTCTCGCTAGGTTGCCGGCAAGGACCGGAGGTCGCGTCGGCCACTATGAGCGAGCGTTTCCAGCGGGCTACTTGGAATCGACCGTGGCTCGACGGAACTTGATCACCGATCCTGGATTGCGACGCCTATACGCGGATGTGGACTTGGCAACAAGATCTCCTTTGTCTGCACCGGGACGAATGGCGGCGATTTGGCGACTGAATACCGATAAGGGCGCGTACGTCTCGTCAACCTTTGACCGAGAGGCCATCGGATTGCCCGGAGTCAAAGTTAAGAGCAGATCAAAATTCTCTTGCTATGGTGTGCCATACGGCTGGGACGGCATCTGGAAAATCGATGGGCCGCCCGTCGTTGTCCTTCGGGCATCGTTCAATTTCAGTTCGCAATAGGTAAGGTGCGTACTCGGCGCAACATGACCACCGATTCCGGCACCGTGACCATTCCGGTCATCATGATCGGCGCTGCATTTCGGATCATCGTGATCAACCATTTCGGTATCGTGACTGCCGTCACGCCGCATAAGAACAGTGCCGCTTTCAGCGGCAGTGCTGCCTAGAGAACGCAACCCGGGTCGAATCTCTCTACGCATGATCGAGGACATCATCCGCCTGAAGTGGCACGCGCAGATTGCCCACTACTTTGAAGCTCTCTAAAGGCGTTGTTGGTGAGCACGTTAGCGCTGGCCAGCGCTGCTGGCTTGGATTGGGACACCGTTCAGGACTGGAGCGAGCAGCTCGCGACGGCGCTGCAGCCACGCTCAATCGCTGCGGCGTCGGTGGTCGTTCCCGCGACTGGAGCCGTATCCACTGCGAACTCGATCGCAAGGGCGTCACGCCGGTGCCGCTGTGGCAGAAATACGTGGCGGCCCAGCCATCGGTACAGCGTTCCCCATGCGCTGGGGGGCGAGCCGCTCGCGCGGGCGGCTTCATGTCCAGCGACACCGCTTCGATCTAAATGCGCACGATTTGGGTCTGCTGAAGCTCGGCAAACACGCGATCTAGCACGCCGCTTTTGGACCGTCGGTTCATGCGTGTTTAGATGGTGTGCCAATTGCCAAAGCGCTTCGACAGGCCGCGCCACATGCACTCGTGCTCGGCAACATTCAACACATTCAGATCCGAGAGAATTATATTGCCGGCTGCAGAGGCAGGCAGTGCTCGATCTGGGCATGAGTGATCTCCATGGCGCGAAATATCTCTCGCCATAGATTGCCAAACTCAATTAGCGTTAACACGCCCTAGTACGCACTCCGTGAAAGCACCATCCCAAAAGTGTCAAAAAGCTGCGGTGTTGTATTTGATTGATGCTGCAAAGCTTGCGGGCTCGCATATGCGAGCACCCTAGCTAAAAGGCATCACTCGCTAGCCGACGTTGTGCAAGTCGTATCCGTCGCCGGCTGGCAAGCTCGTGCCCGCCCAGTCTTCGCAATCACGACGATCCGCGTCTGCTGCGTCTTTGCGGTGCCTGAAATGTCATTGCGCTCGATCTTCAGCGTGGCAGACTGAAAAACCGACCCACTGGTCTGGGTGTAGCCCGAAGGGTTGAACATAATGTAAGCGGGGCTGTTCTGGGCTGTCCCTTGCCCCGTCGCCGTGAAATAGCTGGCCAGCGTGCCCTGTTGCACGATGAGGATGTCCGATCCATTGAATTGCTGGTTGTTGTCGGTGTCGACAAAGACCGTCCATCCAGTTGTCCAGTCGTTGTCTGCACGAGGGACGACGACTGCTTGCCGACCGCGTTTCATCGCTTCTCCGCGCGCGGCACCTAGCGCTGCTACGAAAGAATTGGCCGCCGAGGTCAACTCTGAATTTCGCTGAAAGGCGACAAAACTCGGAGCAGCAATCACTAGCAATACTGCAGCGACAGCAATCGTCACCATCAATTCAATGAGCGTGAAGCCGGCAGTCCGGCGTTGGTCAGGTGTTGTCATGGCCAGCACAGCCTGAACTTGGCATCTGTCGAGGCAATGCTGCATGTCTTAACGCCTGTACTGGTCAGACTGAGTGGTCCCACGGTGGCGTCGGTGCGCGTTGGCGTTGCTGTGAGCTTGACGCACTCGGTGATCGCTTGGGTGCTTGAACACACATCTGCAGAAAGCCAGTACGCAGTATTCGTGCTGCTATCTCCTGAATAAACCTTGAACGTACTTGCTGCCGCAATCGGCGTCGTGGTTCCCGAGGCATTGCTGAATCCCAAATAAGTATTCCGCTGGGTCATGTATCGCTCCTGCTGCTGCATGAGTTCCAGCAGGGCGGTACGTGCCTGCGCCCGCCTCCCTTTCAACACTGAATCGGTGTATGCCGGATATGCAATGGCCGCCAGGATGCCGATGACAGCCACCACGATCATCAACTCGATCAGCGTGAAGCCGCGCATCGACGCGCGTTTCTTGATGTTGGTCATATTCACGATCCGCGCTTCAAGTCCAAGTAGTTGTTGATCTGCCGCCAGCTCAGTCGACCGGCAGTGATGATGACGCTCGTCTGCCCGTTGTTCCCGGTTCCACCCGCAGCATTGCCGACGCCGCCAGAGCCTTGTGCAATCGTCTGGCTGGTGATCTTCTTCTTGCGTCGGCCCGTGCTGTCGCTGATGGTCTCGGTCGTGGAGGCCACTTCGATCACCAGCGGCTGTCCCATGATGCCCACGGTCGACACCCTCCGGGTTCCGATG